>NZ_JBIDFG010000007.1:0-146600 GCF_046635625.1 Gilliamella sp. BG1
ATAGCGTCTGTTTTTGACTACTGTGATAATTAGAAAGATTTAGGGAATAAGATTGCCAATGCTTGTGCCTTGTGCCTTGTGCCTAATATAATAGCGCATAACATTCCACCTGTCAAGTAAGTTTTTATTTTATTTGAATTTTTAACAATCAATAGCTCGTTTAATGAGCGATTAATACTGCAAAAGTGTCTGAATTATAGACCACTTAAAATGACTTCGCTAGTTTTTTGTTACTATTTGTAATACTTTATTAGGCTTGAAATTAAAGTATCTATCTTTGAGATATTTTTTGATAATTATTAGTTTCTTAGCTTTAAGCGGTATATACTCCTAAATACTTTTTATAGAAGTATAATCTAAAAAGCAAATCATAGTTGTATAAATTCCCCCATAATCAATACACGACTTATGTAGAAAATTATGGTATTTGTTTTAATATCTTATATTCTTGAAATATCATATATTTAATACATTACAAGATCTTTATTTTTTATAAGTAATAACTCAAATCATAATAAACAACATGAATAATTTCTAAAGTTTAAGTTAATTAACTTTAGTTTTTATCGATATTTTTATCTAGAGTTGTAATGATAAAAAATTTAACATAAAAATAACGAAAAGCTAGGTTAGTTTCTGATACAATAATACAAATTTATAATAAGTTAGTAATGTCATAACACTATAAAATAAAAGGTTTTTTAATGATCATATCAGACGCTAATAGTGCGGTGTCATCCGTCGCTTATCGGGCAAACGAAGTCATTGCTATTTACCCAATCACACCAAGCTCAACCATGGCCGAGCAAGCTAGCACTTGGGCTGAGTTTAATAAACCAAATGTCTTTGGTGATACACCAAGAGTGATTGAAATGCAATCCGAAGCAGGTGCAATTGCAACCGTTCATGGTTCATTAATGACAGGTGCACTTGCAACTTCGTTTACTTCATCACAAGGTTTGCTTTTAATGATCCCATCGCTGTACAAAATAGCCGGCGAACTGACTCCTTTTGTTTTGCATGTTGCAGCACGTACTGTTGCAACGCATGCTCTTTCAATTTTTGGCGATCATTCTGATGTGATGGCAATTAGGCAAACTGGTTTTGCGATGCTTTGTTCTAGTTCAGTGCAAGAAGCGCAAGATTTTGCCTTAATTTCGCAAATGGCCAGTTTTAATAGCCTTGTTCCTTTTGTTCATTTTTTTGATGGATTTAGAACCTCACATGAAGTTAATAAAATCTATCCAATAAGTGATGACCAAATCCGTAATTTATTACCACACGAAGCCATTAAAGCCTATCGCTCACGAGCATTAACGCCTGATAAACCGGTAACTCGAGGTACATCAGCTAATCCTGATACATACTTCCAGTGCCGAGAAGCGATAAATACTTATTATGATAATGTCTATCAACATGTTGTTGATGCTATGGATGCTTTTGCAGCAGAAACAGGCCGAAAGTATCAACCATTTGAATATTATGGTGCTAGTGATGCTGAGCATATTATTGTTATTATGGGATCTGGTGCTAGCACCGCAAAAGAAGTAGTTGATGTTTTACTTAAACAAAACGAAAAAGTCGGGGTTGTGATCGTTCGGCTATTCCGCCCATTTTCAGCCAATCATCTGCTCGAAGTTATGCCAAGTACTGTTAATAAAATTGCTGTGCTTGATAGAACTAAAGAGCCGGGAGCACAAGCCGAACCGCTTTATTTAGATATTATGACCGCATTTGCTGAAAGCCTGTCGCGCAAAGAACGCGCAACTATGCCACTTATTATAGGTGGACGTTATGGGTTATCATCTAAAGAATTTGATCCTCGTTGTGTACTTGCTATTTTTACTGAACTTGGATTAGATAAACCCAAACCACGTTTTACCGTTGGTATTTATGATGATATAACTGGGCTTTCTTTACCTTTACCTGACCAATCGATACCACAAAAATCTGCTCTTGAAGCGCTATTTTATGGGCTTGGCAGTGATGGCACGGTATCTGCAACCAAAAATAATATTAAAATTATTGGTGATAATTCTCCTTTTTATGTACAAGGATATTTTGTATATGACTCTAAAAAGGCAGGTGGTTTGACGACTTCACACTTACGAGTCAGCTTAGATCCAATTGATTCACCCTATTTAATTACCAGCGCACACTTTATTGGCTGCCACCAAGATCAGTTTATCGATAAATATCAAATTGTTAATAAGTTAAAAGACGATGGCATCTTTTTACTTAACACGCCGTATAGCAAAGACGAAATTTGGCATAGACTTCCAAAAGAAGTGCAAGCTCAATTAATACAAAAACGAGCACACTTTTACATTGTCAATGCGGCAAAAATAGCTCGTGAATGTAATTTAGGCGCAAGAATTAATACCGTTATGCAGGCGGCATTTTTTCATCTAGCTGGAATTTTTAAAAACGATTTTAATATCGCCCAATTAAAAGAAGTCATTGCCAAAAGTTACAGCAGTAAAGGACAAGATTTAGTTGAAAATAACTGGAAAGCGCTCGACTTAGCTATAGCTTCGCTTGAACAAATACCGCTTAGCTGTGTTGACCAAAGCAGTTCAACAATGCCATCTATTGTACCTGCTAATGCGCCTGATTTTGTTAAAACAGTCACTGCTGCAATGTTAGCTGGTTTAGGCGATAACTTGCCTGTATCAGCATTTCCACCCGATGGAACTTGGCCTATAGGTACAACTAAGTGGGAAAAACGTAACATTGCTGAAGAGATCCCTATTTGGCAACCTGAACTCTGTACCCAATGTAATCATTGTGCGGTTGCTTGTCCTCATGCAGCTATTCGAGCTAAGGTTGTTGATCCTGATGAAATGATCAATGCGCCTGATTCATTAAGCTCACTTGAAGTAAAAGCTCGTGATATGAAGGGACAACGATATGTTTTACAAGTTGCACCAGAAGATTGTACTGGCTGTAATTTATGTGTCGAAGTGTGCCCAGCTCGTGATCGTAATAATTTTGAAATTAAAGCCATTAACATGCAATCACGGATCGATAATCTTGAGACTCAACGCACTAACTTTGAGTACTTTACTGCATTGCCTGATCGTGATATCAGCACGCTTGAACGCATTGATGTGCGTACATCGCAATTACTTACACCGTTATTTGAATATTCGGGTGCTTGCGCAGGTTGTGGGGAAACACCATACATCAAATTGTTGACCCAACTTTATGGTGACCATTTAGCGATTGCCAATGCCACTGGCTGTTCATCAATTTATGGTGGCAACCTTCCATCATCGCCTTATACTACTGATCGAAATGGTCGTGGACCTGCTTGGGCAAACTCATTATTTGAAGATAATGCAGAGTTTGCATTAGGATATCGTATTACTTATAACCAACATAAAAAACGGGCGTTACGTTTGCTTGATTATGTTGCTGGTGATATTTCGCCCGAAATAGTCATCGCCTTAAAATCACCAGAAACCTCTATAGCGGAAAAACGTCAACAAGTCGAGTTATTACGTGAACAGCTTGCACACTTAGATTCTTCGCAAGCACAAGAGTTGATGATAGATGCAAATTATTTGGTAGATAAATCAGTTTGGGCTATTGGTGGCGATGGTTGGGCTTACGATATTGGATTCGGCGGGCTTGATCATGTTATGAGCTTAACTGATAACGTAAATATATTGGTATTAGACACTCAGTGTTATTCCAACACTGGAGGCCAACAATCAAAAGCCACTCCAATGGGCGCTGTATCAAAATTTGCTGATTTAGGTAAGCATAAAGCACGTAAAGATCTTGGTGTTAGTGTAATGATGTATGGCCATGTCTATGTTGCACAAGTTGCATTAGGTTCACAACTTAACCAAACTCTTAAAGCCTTACAAGAAGCCGAAGCTTATGATGGACCATCTTTAGTTATTGCTTATAGTCCTTGTGAGGAACATGGCTATGATCTGGCTAAATCGCATGAACAAATGAAAGATCTAGTTAAATCAGGATTCTGGCCTTTGTATCGTTACGACCCACGCCGTATGGCAGAAGGCAAACCAGGATTGGTGCTAGACTCAAAAGCACCAAATAGTGAGTCACTAACTGGTATCTTACTAAAAGAACAACGTTTCCGTCGTTTAGAAACACTTGAACCTGTAATTGCAAATACCTTGCATGAACGTTCAACAAAAATGGCAGATTCTAAATATAAATTCTTACAGATGCTAGCAACCTATTCGGATATTGAGACACCAGCAGATAGCTGACAATAGCTATACATGGTAATTATAAGCCATTATAAAGGGCTGTTATTAATAATAGTCCTTTTTTATTACCGCATTTGAGCAATAAAGCACCAGGATTGTGCATATTCAAATCACAATAGCTCACATAACAACCCAATATCACTAACTTTATGTTATTGAGTAATATACGAATCAATTATCCAATGATCGTTAAAAACTTGGTATTATTTTTGCATGATTAATAATTGACCACATAAAAATTAATTAAATGGGAGGTGAATCATGATATCCAATTTAAACGTTAGTAGAAGAAAATTAATCACATTTTCCAGTGCGGCAATTGCAGGGATATCTATTAATCAATTATTATCTAAAGCTCATGCAATAGAAGCGCAGAACTCTGTTTCATTCTCTCTACCTATGCTTGAAAATGCAGCAACACCTGATATTAACAATCCTGTAAGGCTCAACTTTAATGAAAATGCGCTTGGTATGTCACCACGAGCAAAACAAGCTGCAATTGAGGCTGTACCAAAAGCTAATCGCTATGCCAAAGCCGAAATGCCATTACTTAACAAACGATTAGCTAAATATCATAAAGTCGATGATACTCAAATTTTATTAACTGCAGGATCTTCAGAAGGTATTCGTAGTGCTATTGCTGCATTTGTTAAGCCAAATACTCAATTAGTCATTCCAGAGCTTACTTATGGAGATGGAGAACATTTTGCAAAGATCTTTAATTTAAAAATTACCAAAGTACCAAGTTTGCCAGATTGGCAGATCGATATAAAAGGCATACAAAAAGCTGCCGAAGATTATAATGGATTTTCAATTGTCTATTTAGTTAATCCAAACAATCCAACTTCGACAGTTTTTGCAACAAGTGAAATTGAATCTTGGATAAAAAGTAAGCCTAAAAATACTATTTTTATTGTTGACGAAGCCTATGCTGAATTTGTTAATGATCCTGCATTTGAATCAGTTGATAAATTAATTACACAAGGTTGTGACAATGTTATACTGCTTAAAACATTCTCAAAAATCCATGCTATGGCAGGGTTACGAGTGGGTTATGTGGTCAGTTCAGTTGAAAACGTTAAGAATATAGCTCAATATGTTGCTGGTGAAAAACTGAATTACTGTGGTGTTTGCGCAGCTCTCGCATCAATAGATGATCAACCCTTTTTAACATACTCTAAAAAAGCGGTTGATGTATCAAGGCAAATTATGGAAAAAGCTTTATCAGAACTAGGTTTGCATTATTTAAGATCTCAAACTAATTTTATGTTTCACAAAAGTCCAATTGATTTGAAAGATTATCGAGAACTAATGAAAAATAATTTTGTATTAATTGGTAGAGATTTCGCACCAGCAACAAATTGGTGTCGAATATCGCTAGGTTCGCCGAGTGAGATGCTTTACGTTGCAAATGTAATGCGTGAATTAAAAGAAAAAGGAAAAATTTAAATTAACAGCTTATTCTAAAGCTCTTTAAATATTAGCTAATTTAAAGAGCTTTATTTTTATTATAAGCCGTCAAAATTGAATTATTCATTGAAGATAATGACGAAAAAAATTTAGCTACCCATAATACGACGCGTCATCCAATAATGTTTTTTCCAATAACTATCATTTAAGTTTGAATAAACTACACCTTTTGATGTTGAAGCGTGTAAAAATTTGCCATCTGCATAATAAATACCAACATGTAGACCACTACGGCTACGGCCTGTTTTAAAGAATACTAAGTCACCTGCTTTAGGGGTGTTTACCTTAACACCCAGCCGAGCTTGCTCAGCAGCACTTCTTGGTAAATTTTTTGAAAGTTTATTTTTAAAAAAATTCATTACAAAACCAGAACAATCACTACCCGCTAAAGTCGTACCACCATAACGGTATGGCGTGTTTTGCCATTTTTTATAGTGAGATTCTATTTTAGTTAACATGGTTAGATTAGGACTAGGTTTAGTTTTCTTAATAGAAACTTGACGTTGGGTAGTACTACAACCAAACAACATGAAAATAGAAAAAAACAATATAGTTATTAAAAAACGTTTTTTCACGTTAGTACAGTTGTCGAGCAACGTCCCTAATAGTTGATTGTCTTTTTTTATCATTTCTTTTTGTTCCTTTATTTAACGTTGACCAATACGAATAACGCCTAGCCAATTTTAAGCTTTTAGGCAACACGCCTTTTTCCCATTCGGTTTTATCTATTTTAGATAATCTAACTGGGCTAGTGTCCGCATGGCTACGATGATTCAAACTTTCTTTAAGGCGAATTAAGCGCAAAGAAAGAAAACAGATAATAACATCATCAACACTTAACTTTCTATATCCAGAAAGCTGATACCGAACTCTAGAACCATAATGTTTTGCAGTCTGCATTAAACTACCAACTGCGGCACCAATTAACGCAGCTGATCCAAGTGAGATACCTCCGGTCGCTAAATCAATACTAGCACCAATTGTCGCCCCCTGAACAAAGCCTTTAGTCAAATGAGTACCCATCATTTTTAGAGCATCAATATTAAATAGATCAGCATTATAGCGACCTTTTATTAAAGGTAAATTCTCTTCACTTTCTTGATTTGAATCAAATTGATACAATTTTAATAATTCATTGATCGCCATTTGTTCTCGCTTTCTAACTTTATTTTGCATATCAGCAATTGCCTGCACATCTTCTGATTTAGCCATTTCATAAAAGGCTGTAACATCAACGAGTGTTTCGGCAATAATCAGATTAGCGGTTTGATTTCGAGAATTACGAGTTTGTGCGATTTTATCTAGCCAGTTATCTAATATAACCTTAGCAGGCTCAACTAGTAAAGCAAGGCTATGATATAAACGTTCTTCACCATCCAAAGGAGGAAATATAGCGTCAAATCTTATAATAGCATGAATCCCAATGCGTGACAGTAATCTTTTCCATTCCTTTTCATTTTGGTTACTGTCTGCAGTAAAATTTAAAACAGCTAATATGGGCTTATCACTATTGGCTAAAATAGCTAATTCATCGTGATACTTTGCCAATACTGGCTCTCGTACATCTATCACATAGATAGCCGCATCACTATTTAGCAGTTGCTTGATGACTTTAGCTTCTTGATTAAATACGTTTTCAGACTCTGGGCTTTGTAAAAAAAATGTTAATTTATCGACACCATCAAGTTTTGCATTAGTAGGAAGTAATTGGTTAATATAATCATAAAGTGCTAAACTGTCTTCTAATCCTGGAGTATCATAAAAAATTATTGATTTATTATGCTCAAGTGGCAATGTTATTGATTCAACGTGTCTTGTGGTGCCAGGGCTATCAGATACATTTCCAAAATGACTATTACGAATTAAGGTGCGTAGTAAAGATGTTTTGCCAACATTGGCATGACCAACCACTGCTAATTTTAATGTTGATAGCATTTTACAGAGCCTCGCTTAGCCAGTCAGGTTGAGCCAACTGTAAAGATAATGATTGCCAATTATGGTACTGTTTACCTTGATTAATAAACCAAATACGAGTTTGCTGAGATTTATTAATCAGTTGATTAATAAAATTTAATACTCCCCTATCTGGCGCTCTATCGGTATCAACCGCAATTAATAATTTTTGAGCTGGCGTTAATTGTAAATAATCTAGAATATTACTGCGCTGTTCACGCGTATTTAAAAAACCTAAAAATGAGACAGACTCAGGGTAGTGCCAACTTTCTTGCACATCGATGGCAACCAAAAAATTACCTTCAGCAGCTTCTATTGAATGTGTTGAAAAATGCCACTGGTGACTATTTTGACCTAATTTATCAGCATCTTCAATATTCACAAATAATGACTGCAACCGATTTGCTAATATTTGATAATCAGGATGAGAGATATTAAGCTCAATTCGACGACTACTAATAAGCCAATTAACACCACAAAACACCATACACAAAAGCCGCAACATTAATCCATAAACAATAAATACACCTAACAGCCAAACAGCCCACGATGTTCGAATTTCACCAGCACTTAACGCATGTTCGCTTAGCTTTATAACTTCGTCTTTTGGAATTTCAAAGCCAAGTAATGACGGTAAATAGCCTAAATAATGAGTTAAACCAATAATCGTATCAGAACTAAGCAAAGTGGTTTGCCATTCAAAACTATAATGCTTAGTTGAAAATAGCACAACTAAAACTAATAATGCACAACTTAAAATCACAGTCCAAAACAGGTTAAGCACAAACCCAATAAGCCAACGAATACGAGAGCCAAATAGTTCAACAAATGCAGGGATCAGTTGTTGCACTGTCTTTTTTTGAGAAAGCTTTTTAGCCAACCACAACCAACAATGAATCAACAAACTACCACCAAAATTGGAAAAGAGGAAAAACGAACCAAGCCAAATAGTTAGCGTAATTAAATGAACGCCTAACAAACTAAAAAGCGCCCAATACAAATTGATAGGGTTTTGACTTAATGCTCCCAATGCTAATGAACCACCTAAAAAAACAGATAGTAGCAGCAATAATGCAAAAGATAACTTTACCGATCGCAAAAGTACTTTTTGCGCCAAATACAATCCATTTTGTTTAGACAACATGATTGCCCGCATCACAATTCGATCTGGAAGAGATATTTGTTCGGCTCTTACTTGTCGGTTGATATCTTGATCAGCAAACTGCCCAAATTCTGTTTCAATTAAATGGATCGTTTCGGTCAACCAGAGTGATTTTAGCTTTTGTCGCATTAGACTTAATCTTCAACATTATAATAAATAAAATATAAAAGAAACGCGACATAAGTCGCGTTCATAAAGTCGAATCAATTATTGTGTAATTTCACCAATTTTACTTAATAAAGTTTGAATACGTTGTTGCCATACTTGCTGATCTTGTTTTAGCTTTTCGTTTTCGTCACGTAGTGCTTTCATTTCATCTGAACTATCATTAATTAATTGCTCTAACTCTTGATTGCCTTTTCTTAAGGTTGCAATCTCTTGTTGTAATGTATTGATAGTATTTATAGTATGTTGGATTCGACTTTCTAATTGATTTAGTATTTCTAATGACATATTTTTCCTCAAGCTCAAATTATTTGGTGTATAATGCTAATCATTATACCGAATTCATTCTAAAATCAACACCTTTTTAAATCTTAAGTTGGAGAAAATTATGCGAAAACCTCTCGTTATGGGTAACTGGAAATTAAACGGTAGTTTGGATATGGCTAAAAGCTTAGTCTCAGGACTAAAAAGTGAGCTATCAAACGACACAGCATGTGATATTGCAATTGCACCACCTGTTGTATACCTTGATTTTGTAAAACACCAATTAGGTGGATCTAATATTATTTTAGGAGCACAAGATGTTGGTATTAATTTATCAGGTGCTTTTACTGGCGAAGTATCAGTTAACATGTTAAAAGAAATTGGCGTGACTCATATTATTATTGGACATTCTGAACGCCGAACTTATCACAAAGAATCTGATGAATTTATTGCAAAAAAATTTGGTGTTATTAAAGAAGCTGGTTTAGTGCCTGTATTATGTATTGGCGAAACCGAAGCAGAAAACGAAGCTGGTCAAACACAAGCTGTTTGCGCACGCCAAATTGATGCAGTAATAAAAGCACTTGGTGTTCAAGCATTTAACGGTGCGGTTATTGCTTATGAACCAATCTGGGCTATTGGAACTGGCAAATCTGCAACTCCTGCACAAGCACAAGCTGTTCATAAATTCATTCGTGATCATATTGCTAAACAAGATGCAAAAGTAGCACAACAAGTAACCATTCAATATGGTGGTTCAGTTAATGATAAAAATGCGGCTGAACTATTTACTCAACCCGACATTGATGGCGCACTAGTTGGTGGTGCATCACTAAAAGCTGATGCTTTTGCGGCAATTGTTAAAGCGGCTGAACAGGCTAAAAAATAACGCATAAATATGTCGAATAACAAAATAAAAAGACGCTTAATTTAGCGTCTTTTTATCATTTAAATTAATATCATTTTTTAGCCTTAGTCGGATAACGTGAAGGCCAAATTTTTTCGACAGGTACTTGTAAATAATCAGAAATAATTCGTTCATACTTAGGGCAATGGCGATATAATGCGTTTCTTAAAGTATCAGCCTGCAAACCACTAGCTCTAGACAATGCTCTTAAATTTCCGCCTCTAATTTTAATTTCGCCTACAACTCTAGATGGTGCCCAGTCTTGATCTTGCTCTCTCATTATGAGATCCTCTATTAGTTAAATTCTTACTATTGTAAAGATTATCGGTAATACAATGTTCAAAAGATATGAATTTATATAGAACAGAATAACACAGAAAAAAACGATTTAAAACAATAAAAACAATAAAAAAATGGAATAGAGGAAAAAATGTTCGAAAATAAAATAAAAAACCAAACCGAAAAAGAAAAAACACGAACCCTAACTAATACAGGGGTCATTAATTTTAAAAATCGATTAAGCTTAGTGTTAGAAGGTCTTTCAGGTAATGCCTTTGCTAAAAAAGTTGGCATGTCAGAAGCTGTAATAAGAGATTACTTATCAGGCAAAACCTACCCATCACTAAATAGATTAGCCATCATAGCCCAAAAATGTAATGTTCCTATTGAATGGTTAGTAACTGGAAAAGGTAAATGTCGATTATTATCAGATTCAGATACTCAAGATTCAGTATATATCCCATTCCACCATTTAAATAATATGGTGAAATCTTACTCAAAAATCGAATCAATCCCATTTGATATTAATTTAATAAGGCATCAAGGCTGTAATTACGAAGACTTAGTCGCCGTATGGGCAAAAGGTGATAGCATGGAGCCAACAATATCAAATCATGATATTCTTATTATTGATAAAGCGCATTATAAACCGATCGATGGCTATTTGTATGCTGTTGAATATGAGGATCAAATCAGTATAAAACGCATTCAAAATCAAGGAGCAAACTTAGCATTACTTTGCGACAATCCTAAGTACCCAACCATTATTGGGGATAAGCATGAACCGCAAGAATTTAAAATTATTGGGCATGTAGTTTATCTTCTAAAAGATCTTAACTAAAACCCATTTAAGCTTGGGCTAATTACAGCTTTACCGGCTTCGACTGGTAAGGCTGTTTTAATGTATTTAACTCTCGTTTTTTTCTATGAATATCAAGGTAAAAAAATGTCAAAAAGTTTCAGGTAACTATGTGTTTCAGTATAAAATCAATGTAAAGCTATTATAAAAAATAAATTAACTTAACAATCGTTATCAGCATAACTTTATGCTTTTTTCACTAGTTATGCTAAAATTAGCATTAAATTTTTTATTAGTTTTACCTATTAATATAATATTATGCCAAATATAAACACTCGAAAAAAAGTCGTTGTCGGTATGTCTGGCGGCGTTGATTCTTCTGTCTCAGCTTATTTATTACAACAACAAGGATACGATGTTGTTGGGTTATTTATGAAAAATTGGGAAGAAGACGACACAGAAGAATATTGCTCTGCCGCTGTTGACTTAGCCGATGCGCAAGCAGTTTGTGACAAATTAAATATAAAATTACATACTGTCAATTTTGCTGCCGAATATTGGGACAACGTATTTGAACATTTTTTATCTGAATATAAAGCAGGCCGAACGCCAAATCCTGATATTTTATGTAATAAAGAAATAAAATTTAAAGCATTTTTAGAATATGCGGCCGAAGATCTTGGCGCAGACTTTATTGCCACAGGGCATTACGTCCGTAAACGTCAAACAGGCGATAAAGTCGAATTATTACGAGGGATCGACAATAACAAAGATCAAAGCTACTTTCTTTACACCCTTAGCGAAGCACAAATAAGCCAAAGCTTATTTCCAGTTGGTGAACTCGAAAAACCAGAAGTGCGAAAAATTGCACAACAACTTGGTTTAGCAACCGCTGCTAAAAAAGACTCAACTGGCATCTGCTTTATTGGTGAACGTAAATTTAGTGACTTTTTAGCACGATATTTACCCGCTCAAGCAGGTAACATTCGTACCGTTGATGGTGAAGTTATCGGCCAGCATCAAGGTTTAATGTATCACACATTGGGGCAACGCAAAGGGCTTGGAATTGGTGGCTTAAAACAAGCTGACGACACACCATGGTATGTTGTTGACAAAGATCTTACCAATAACGAATTGATTGTGGCACAAGGCCATGATCATCCAGCACTCCTTTCTGAAGGATTAATTGCTCAACAACTTCATTGGGTTGATCGTAAAGTAGTAACAAAACCATTTAGCTGTACTGTAAAAACACGTTATCGTCAACAAGACATACCCTGCCAAGTAATACCATTAACCGATGACAAAATTAAAGTCATATTTAATAATCCTGTTGTAGCTGTTACACCAGGTCAGTCTGCTGTCTTTTATAAAGATGAAGTATGTCTTGGTGGTGGTATTATAGAAGAACGAATTACAAACAGTAAGGAAGACTAACGTGAATAATAAATACCACCATATTGCTATTGCCCTCGCTGGTGCAGCACAAAGTGCAATACTGGTGCCACAACTTGCTAACACAGGCGTTTGTAATGTTACACTTTATGAACAAGCAATAAAAAGCTTGTTTAAAACCTCGCCAAAAACAACGGATGATGTTTATGATGGTATTAAAAATATCAAAACAGGATTACAAACAGTAATACAACTATTATTATCAGGACAAAAAGAACAAGTCCAAATTATTCGTTACCTGTTTGGTACAATTGGCATTACTAGCAAATTATTAAAAAATAATGACGCATTAGATAAAATTGACCAACGATTAAAACGCATTTCAGGGCTTTATCTAGATATAAATGATGAAACTGTTAGTACTAATGTTGAAGATCTGTCCTATTCATTAGCGGGAATTTATTCTGATATCATCAGCCCGATATCAACAAGAATAAAAGTTGTTGGCAAAATCGAATTTTTACAAAACACATTGGTACAAGCAAAAGTAAGAACCGCCCTTTTGGGATGTGTTCGATCGGCTATTTTATGGTATCAAGTTGGTGGAAATCGTTTCCAGTTTCTTTTTTGCCGTAAACGCATTTGTAAAGCAGCACAAGAACTATTAGACCAAATTAATTGCGCAAACTAATTTGCACTTTATAACTGATATTTCAAATATTGTAACGGAGTAAAACCGATGGAATTATCTGCACTCACTGCCCTTTCACCAATTGACGGGCGTTATGGTGAAAAAACCACAGAGTTACGCACCATTTTTAGCGAATATGGTTTATTAAAATACCGCGTTCAGGTCGAGGTTTGTTGGCTACAAAAATTAGCTTCACAAGCAGATATTTTAGAGGTTCCAACATTAAGTCAATCAGCTATTAATCATCTTAATCAAATTGTAGACCAATTTAGTGTGCAAGATGCAAGTCGCATTAAAGAAATCGAAAGAACCACTAATCACGATGTTAAAGCTGTAGAATATTTTCTAAAAGAAAAAGTGAGTACTCATGAAGAATTACACGCCATTAATGAGTTTATCCATTTTGCTTGCACATCAGAGGACATTAACAACTTATCTTATGCGTTAATGCTAAAAACAGCTAGAGAAGCTGTCTTAGTGCCATATTGGAATAAACTCGTTGATAAAATCACCTCACAAGCTATCGCTTATCGTGATTTACCACTACTATCAAGAACACATGGTCAACCCGCTACGCCATCAACCATAGGTAAAGAGTTTGCTAATGTAGCTTACCGCTTAAAACGCCAATTACAACAACTAAAATCGGTTGAAATACTAGGTAAGATTAATGGCGCAACGGGAAATTATAATGCACATATGGTTGCTTATCCGCAAGTGAACTGGCATAAATTTAGTGAGAATTTTGTTAACTCGCTAGGACTAAAATGGAATCCTTATACCACCCAAATTGAACCACATGACTATATTGCCGAATTCTTTGATTGTGTAGCACGTTTTAATACCATTATGATAGACTTTGATCGAGATATTTGGGGATATATTTCACTAAATCACTTTAAACAAAAAACTGTTGCTGGCGAAATCGGATCTTCAACTATGCCACACAAAGTTAATCCTATCGACTTCGAAAATTCAGAAGGCAACTTAGGGATTGCCAATGCAATTATGAACCATTTAAGTAGCAAATTACCGATTTCACGCTGGCAACGTGATTTAACCGATTCTACAGTGTTGCGTAATCTAGGTGTAGGTATTAGTTATGCCATTATAGCTTATCAATCAACCCTAAAAGGATTAAACAAACTCGAAGTCAATCAAGACCACTTACTTGAAGAACTTAATCGCAACTGGGAAGTATTAGCCGAGCCAATTCAAACAGTAATGCGCCGTTATGGTATCGAAAAACCTTACGAAAAATTGAAAGAATTAACTCGAGGCAAACGAGTTGATGCAAAAGGCATGCAAGAATTCATTGACTCATTAAATCTACCCGAAAGTGAAAAAACACGACTAAAACAGTTAACACCAGCTAACTATATTGGTTATGCCGTTAGCTTTGTTGACAATTTAGAATAACAACTTAAATCCAAATAGCCTGATACAGTCACACCCTATCAGGCCATATTGACTTTCAGGTGATCATATTAATCACACTAGTGTAGAAATTACTCATTAAATATAAATCACCTAAACAAAAAATAGGGAAATTAATTGAACATTCGCATTGCAACTCGTAAAAGCCCATTAGCGCTATGGCAAGCAAATTTTGTTAAGCAACAAATTTTAACTAATCACCCAAATTTGACAGTGGAATTAATTCCCATGGTAACTAAAGGTGATGTATTGCTAGACAGCCCTTTATCGAAAATTGGTGGTAAAGGTCTTTTTGTAAAACAACTAGAACAAGCAATATTAAATAACGAAGCGGATATTGCTGTCCATTCAATAAAAGACATCCCTGCTGAGTTTCCTGAAGGATTAACATTAGCCACAATTTGCAAGCGAGATGATGTACGTGATAGCTTCATTTCAAATAAATATTCAAATATAGATGAGCTACCCAATGGTGCAATAATTGGTACATCAAGTTTACGACGTCAATGTCAATTGCGTGCAAAATATCCCCATTTACAAATTAAAGATCTTCGTGGCAATGTAGGCACTCGTTTAGCTAAATTGGATAATCAACAATACGATGCCATCATATTAGCCTCAGCGGGTTTAAAACGTTTAGCACTACAAGACAGAATCAAACAATATATTGATACTGACTTAATTTTACCTGCTGTCGGACAAGGTGCTATTGGTATTGAAACCCGAGCAGATGACAAAAAAATATTAGAGATTCTTTCAGTGCTTGATGACAAACATAGCCGAGTTTGTATTGAAGCAGAAAGAGCAATGAATAAAGCTTTACAAGGTGGATGCCAAGTGCCCATTGCTTGTTATAGCCAATTAAATAACAATATTTTATCACTACAAGGCCTTGTTGGACGCATTGACGGTTCTAAAATAATTAAAGGGACATTAGAGGGTAGTATAACTGAAGCCGAAAAGTTAGGAAAAGAATTAGCAAAACGCTTATTAGATCAAGGTGCGAAAACAATATTAAAGGAATTAAATGGCGGATGATTTATGTAACTAGACCCTCTCCAGAGGGTGAAAACCTTACCCAACTATTTGCTCAAGCAAATTTGCCTGTACAACATCTTCCATTTTTTACTATTTCACAAGGCAATGACCTACTAAATTTACAACAACAACTGAATAAACTTTTACCTAACGATATTGTAATCGTTGTTTCACCACAAGTTACACACGTTATTAAAACCTATATTGGCAATCTAATATTACCAACTAATGTTCGGTATTACGCAATAGGAAAAAAGTCAGCACAATTATTTAACCAGCTCACCACAACTAAAGTCAATTATCCAGAACAAGAAGACAGTGAAGGATTATTGATAAAACTACAGCAAGAATCTGTACAAAATCATACTGTTTTAATTTTATGCGGTAATTCAGGTCGGCAATTATTATCTCAAACACTAACAAATCGAAAAGCCAAAGTAAAATCAATAACGTGTTACTGCCGTGAGCCAATCACCTATCCGCCAAAGATATTATCTAGTAATATTGAAAATCAAATCATCATTATTACTAGTCTAGAACACTTAATCCAGCTTGAGTTATATATCAATCTTGAACATAAAATGCATGCTAATCTTGTAGTAACAAGCCAACGAATTTTTGCAAAGGCGAAACAACTTAATTGGCAAAAAGTTCAACTAGTGAGTAGTGCGAATAATCAAAAGCTTTTTAACGCTGTAATGATAAATTATACTATAGCCGATAATATAAATAATCTATGACACTTGCTTATTAAGACAATAATTAAAATTTATTTAAAACAATGTTAACTCTATGTCATAATGCAACATAAATTTCTAGAAATCTAAATGAGGTTATTTATGCCACCAAAATATTACGGTGCCAATGCAACACTTTCAACAATAAACACAACTTCGTTTAGTCAAATAACGATAACAGCGGTTCAAAATGAAGCGAATAACACTATGAAAGAAGATAAAAAAAATCAAACAACCACTCAATCCAATCCATCTGTGGAATCTAAATCCCAACCTAAAAACAGTGTTAGCGATAACACTAAGAACACAAGCAAATCACCCGTTTCAAAACTATCAATAATTGCTATAGCATTAACTGTTTGCTTAGGTGGTTTGGGGCTTTATTATGGTCAACAGGAAATTAAAAAACAAAAAAAAACCATCTCAATATTACAAACTGAGCTGGCCAATTTAAAACAAACAACCAAGCAAAGTATAACAAATGATTTACAAAGTAGTATTACCGACGCAGTTAATAAACAAAATCAGCAATTCAATTCACTAGAACAGCGTATTGATCGTAAACTGAGTGATCAACAACAGCTACAGCAACAATTAACAACTCAAATTAATGATTCACAAAAATTGACAGAACAAAGCTTACAAAATATCAATGAACGCTTAGCAGCAATGTCAACAAGTGATCACAATGTTTGGTTAATTTCACAAGCCAATTACTTAGTACATTTAGCTGGTCGTAAAATTTGGAGTGACCAAGACTACACATCCGCACGATTACTACTAAAAAGTGCTGACGAAAGCCTAACTCAAGCTGATGACCCAAGCCTATTGCCTGCAAGACAGGCAATTAGTAAGGATATTAATTCACTTGCTCAAGTAAGCTTTACTGATACCGATGGCATTATTATGAATTTAATCGGTTTATCAGAATCGCTTACCGAATTACCTTTAGTAGGTAATTATAAAGATATCGATCTTGGCATGACACAATATGCCGAAGATGCTACAAACACACCACAAACAAACATTAACAATATAGCTAATGATAATAATAGTGGGGTATCATCATCGGTTAACGATTGGTCTGATAATTTATTAAGCAGTACCAAGACTTTTATGGATAAATTTATCACCATAGAAAAACTTGATGACAAAGAGAACAACTTTAAGGCTTGCTTAGAACAAGCAGGACAAGACGAAAAACAAATCGTCAAATGCCAAATATTAAAAGCACCACTGAATTTGGAACAGTCGCTTTACCTACGTGAAAACATCCGCTTCCGTTTATTGATTGCAGCGCAAGCCGTACCAAGACATCAAGAACTTATTTACCAACGTGCACTAAATGAAACCGCAATTTGGGTTAATGCTTATTTTGATGGGAATGCTCCAAGCGTTAAAGCGTTTATTAATGAACTTGAAAATTTGCAAAATCAATCAATCAGCAATCAAAATGTGCCTGAAAACCTAACTAGCATTGGCGAACTTGAAAAACTAATGCAAACCCGCGTTCGCTCAATGTTAACAAAATAGGAGAATAATAATGATAAAAATACTAATTATTTTCTTAGTACTAGTGGGTGGATTCTTTTTGGGACCATTATTACAAGGGCACCAAGGTTCAGCGGTATTTGAATTTGCCAAATATCGTGTCAGCATGTCATTTAATTCATTTATGATACTTGAATTAGTTGGTCTACTTTGCCTTTATTTAATCTATTGTTTATTGAATAAAATTTTTAATTCTAAAACAGCATTAGGCAATTGGCTACGCTTAAAGTCGCCAAAAAAATCGATAAAACGTGTTGAACAAGCGCAAATGTTATTACTTGAAGGTGATTATAAGCAAGCTGCTAAACTATTTATCAAAAGTGCCAAAGGGGCAAAAAATACCACCTTATCGTATTTACTTGCGGCACAAGCTCAAATTGATAATGATGAATTAATCCCCGCTAATCAGTCGCTAGAACAAGCCGCTAAAAGTTGCCAACCTAATGAGTTATTTGCCTTTCAGCTAGTACAAATTAGATTGCAACTAAAAAACCAAGAATACACAACTGCACGCATCACATTAGACCAGCTACTAAACGAAAAGCCTCGCAATGCTGAAGTACTTAGATTAGCAGATCAACTTTATTATGAAATGGGTGATTATCAAGCGATTATTGACCTATTACCAGCAATGTACAAAGCTAAAGTGTACAGCGAGTCGCAACTAGATCAGTTTAAACAAGCAGCCTATATTGGTCGAATTAAGCAATTATCGACTAATAGTGATGCACAAACACTAGTAAAATGGTGGCATGAACAACCAAGAGCCATTTTAAATAATATGGCTTATCAAAAAGCGATGGCTAATTATCTAACTCAACTAGGCCAAGCAAACGAAGCAGAAAAGATATTAAAATCGATTAGTAAACTTGAACAAAAAGAAAGAACATAAAAAAAATATAACAAAAAAAACAGGGTAATTGCCCTGTTTTAGTTTGAACTCACAATAATGGTTAAAAATTCAGTTATTGATTGATACAGATCAAATCATAAAATAGCGAATTAACGCCATAAAGCACATACCAGCAACCACAATACACATTAGATTCTTAGTCAAAAAGGCAACAATTGCGGTTGGAATTGTCGCTAAGCAATATTCCACATTAAAATCAGGAAAATGCCCCTCCTTTGCCACAAATAAATTTTGCACAAATAGCGCTGTTAAAATACATAAAGGTACATATGACAAGAATTGAGTCACAACATTAGGCAACTGAAATTTACGAACTAATATAAATGGAATCACTCTTGGCAACCAAGTTACTAACCCGCAACCTAAAATAATCAATAAACTATAAGTTGTCATGCTTTTTCTCCATTGCCATACCCATAAAACAACCGCCAAACGTACTGATTAAAATAGCCATTTCAGGTGACACAAAACGCATTAAGAAAATTAGCAAAACAGCAACCGTTAACATAGCTAAAAGTCGATTTTTAAGACTTTTGCTATTATCGCTAATCAATTGTAAATAGAGCAAACCAATAAACATGGCGACTAAAGCATAATCTAGACCAAATTGTGTAGGATCAGGCAACCACTCTCCGATTAAAGCACCAATAAAACAAGACAAAATCCAAGTAATATAAGCCGTTAAATTAAGGCCATGCATCCAAGCAGCATTAACTGGCACTTTATTTGTAATCGCATTTATTGCCACGGCAAAACTTTCGTCGGTCAATAAGCTACCAATACCAATATTATTTAATAACGATGCTTTGCGAAAAGCTGGAGCTGTTGCCATACTCATCAAAAAATGACGTGAATTAACTAAAAAAACAGTAAAAATAATAGCCGAAATAGGTGTAGCTACTATCATTAATCCAGCAATAATAAACTGCGTAGCGCCTGCATAAACAATAATAGCCAGTAATGTAATTTCGAGTACCGATAAATTTGCCGATTTACCCACAACACCGGCAGCAATACCAATACCGATATATCCCAATAGCGTTGGAATACAAGCATAAACTCCATCTTTAAATGATAATGGCATAGATATTCCTTAATAATAACAATATGCTATAGATTAATATTACCTATATTACAAATACATATTAAAAATGACAAATTAAATAACTTAATTCACAATAAGCCATAATATATTGCCGAAATTTGCTATAATATCGCTTAACTAATATTGATGACAATCAAAATAACTTAATAACAATTAATGTGACAAATATATCTATGCATACAGGAACTTTATTTATCATTTCTGCACCAAGTGGTGCAGGCAAATCAAGTCTGATCCGAGCCTACCTAGCGCAAAAGAATCAGCATCAAGCTAAAGTATCAATTTCGCATACTACGCGCGATCCTCGCCCAGGAGAAGCGCATGGTGAACACTATTACTTTGTGGATCACAAACACTTTGAATCCTTAATTGATCGGCAAGCATTTGTCGAATATGCCAACGTATTTGACCACTATTACGGCACATCTAAAGCCGAAATAGAACAAAGCCTATCGCAAGGAATTAATGTTTTTCTAGATATTGATTGGCAAGGTGCAAGGCAAGTACGCCAAAAAATGCCACAAGCAAAAAGCATATTTATACTACCACCTTCGCTCAAAGAGCTTGAAAACCGCCTAGTTAAACGTGGGCAAGACGACAGCCATGTGATTGCCAAAAGAATGCAAAAAGCCCGAGCTGAAATTTCACATTATAACGAATATGACTATATCATTATTAACGATGATTTTGACACCTCATTAAATGCCTTAAGTGCCATTATTACCACTGCCAGCCTTGAGCAACCAAAACAAGCTATCATCAATAGGCAATTATTAGTAGATTTGCTAGGGGAATAATTCGAAATAAGATGAAAAAATATCGCCAAAAAAGTGGCGATATTTTTATGGAATAAATTAATTACCTAACGCTTTATCAGCCTGATCATTTTGGATCAACTCTAACTTATAGCCATCAGGATCCTCAACAAAAGCAATAATGGTTGAGCCACCTTTTACAGGTCCAGCTTCCCGCGTTACCTTGCCTCCAGCTTGTTTGACGTCATTACACATTTTAGCAACATCATCAACACCAATAGCTATATGACCAAACGCCGAACCATGCTCGTATTTATCGGTACCCCAATTATAAGTTAACTCAATAACTGAGCTAGTTGTTTCATCACCATAACCAACAAATGCAAGTGAATATTTATATTCAGTATTTTCACTAGTTCTTAACACCCGCATTCCCATTACACGAGTATAAAAATCGATTGAGCGCTGTAGATCGCCAACTCGAATCATAGTATGTAATATACGCATTACTTTGTTGTTCCTTATACGATTAATAATTTGTTTGAGCTTATATGTTAGCATTCAGACAGGCAAACTTCTGTGAAAGATTCATCGATTAGATAAAAAACAATAATTAATTTAATCAAGTTATTTGCTAAAGTAATCCGCTCACCATTGAGATGAGCGAAAATTAGTTGTTATTTAAGGACAATATGTCCAAAACTAATAAAATTAAGCGTTATTTTTTTACACTACTACCATAACGTGGTGATGCGCTAATTTGTTTACCATTAGTGACTAAACGAACAGCTTGACCAACATAAAAATCGTTAGCCGAACCTTTTTGTACAAGAACAATATTAGATCCGTTTTTTTGCTTGATTTCTAACTCAACACCACTAGCTTGGCTAGATTTATTTTGAATAGCATCACCCAAAATCGCACCACCAATAGCTCCTGTTGCAGCAGCTAACACACGGCCAGAACCATTACCAATAGTATTACCTAAAACGCCACCTATAACAGCACCACCAAGGCTACCTGCTACACTTTCACTTTTACCATTTGACGCATTAGCTTGAATTTTAACAGGTCGTACTGAAACAACTGTACCATAACTTACTTGCTGAACTTGTTTTGCTTGATCTGCTGTATAAACATCGCCAGAATAAACATCACTATTGCTACATCCAGATAAAATTGCAGCTAAAATAGTTAACGTGACGATTTTTTTCATAATTTATTCCTCATATAATAATAGTATAAGCTTTTTATACACAGTTTAGAATAATATTTTTTTTTAAAAACAACAATACCATTTTCATTATTTTATCAATAGCCAATACAATTTATGCTTAAGTTAGGTTATACTCAGCACAAAAATTTATCAACTATGCAATGAATATATGAAACGGTTATTTTTTCTATTAACATTATCAGTTATGATAACTGCTTGTCATGATGCAAATCAAGCACCTACAACAACCGATAATGCTGCCATTAAACAGCCATCGAATGATTGTTTAGATAACAAATCAGCCCATGATTCGCATTTAGGCAAAATTCCTGCTTTAGGATGTCCCGTGAAATAATACAATAGGCACAAGTAACATAATGAAAACTATCGAAATCGACGAAGAATTATACCAATTTATTGCTGGCCAAACTAAACACATTGGCGAAGATGCATCAAGTATATTACGACGTTTATTAAATATAAACCAATCTACATCGGCAAAAAAACAGACTATTGCACAAAAAGAGAATCATTATCCACTGTTTAATGACTTATTAACTAGTGACGCTTTCACAAACGAGAAATCCATTATTAGTCGCTTTATATTACTGCTTAGTGCGTTGTATAACTATAATCCAGCACTATTTGCCATAGCTGCAACATCCTTACATGGAAGCAAGCGAAAATATTTAGCCAAAGATAAACAATTACTAGAAACATCAGGCAAAAACACAAAACCCCGCGAAATCATTGGTACACCTTATTGGGTTATCAGCAACACTAATACTGCCAGAAAATTATATATTATTGAATCAATAATGAGTGACATGGGCATATCTGAAACCATGATAAACCAAGTCACCAACGCATTTTTACCTTAATAGGTTAAATAAAAATAAAAAAGCTAAAAACGTGATATAAACTCAACAGATTCGCGTTTTTAGTCATATAAAGTATTTTTTTATGAAAGAGGAGTAAAAAATGGCCAAGCAAAGCCGCGCAGGAATGTTAGCTCAACCATCAGATCTTATCAACGTTGAAACATTACGCAATAACTATTACCAAATCCAACCTGATACGGATAATGCTAGCCAATTAGTCATTTTTGGTACATCAGGTCATCGCGGAAGCTCAAACAAAGGCACATTTAATGAAGCACATATATTAGCCGTTGCTCAAGCAGTTGCCGAATACCGCAAAGCGAACAACATTACAGGCCCTTGCTTTATTGGTCAAGACACACATGCTTTATCAGAACTTGCCTTAAAATCAGTGCTTGAAGTTTTTGTCGCCAACGAGCAAACGGTGGTTATGGCTCGTGATTGGGGCTATACGCCAACGCCAGTCATATCGCATGCCATTTTAACTTACAATCAAAACAAACAATCACAACTATCAGACGGCATTGTTATCACTCCATCGCATAATCCACCAGAAGATGGCGGAATAAAATACAACCCAACCAATGGCGGACCTGCGGATACTGACATCACCAAACAAATTGAAAACCGCGCCAATGAATTACTGAAAAACAAACTCAATGGTGTAAAACGTGTCACCTTAGACAAGGCTCTAAATTCAAATTACATCCACACCAAAGAATACGAAACCGACTATATCAACGATCTTGAAAATATCTTAGATCTCTCTCTTATCAAATCATCATCGCTCAAAATCGGTGTTGACCCATTGGGTGGTGCTGGTATCACCTATTGGCCACGCATTGCCGAAAAGTATGGCATCAACCTTAATATTGTTAATAACAAAGTCGATCCAACTTTCAGCTTTATGCATCTAGATCATGACGAAGTTATTCGTATGGACTGCTCAAGCTGTTGGGCTATGGCTGGATTATTAAAATTAAAAGATCAATTTGATTTAGCCTTTGGTAATGATACCGACTTTGATCGTCATGGCATTGTGACACCAAAAGGGCTAATGAACCCAAATGCCTACCTTTCAACCTGTGTTAATTACTTGTTCCAAAACCGTCCACAATGGCACAAAGATATTGCTATTGGTAAAACACTAGTCACAAGCTCAATGATCGACCGAGTTGCAAATAGCTTAAACAAACAGTACTTAGAATACCCAGTTGGTTTTAAATGGTATGCAGATGGGCTTTACAATGGTAAACTTGGATTTGCTGGCGAAGAAAGCGCAGGCGCATCGTTTTTAAGAACGAATGGTAAAGTATGGTCTACCGACAAAGATGGCATTATTTTATGTCTGCTTGCTGCCGAAATGACGGCTAAACTAGGCAAAAACCCACAAGAACAGTACCAAGAACTTGAAGATAAATTTGGTGTTTCTTATTATGGACGAATCCAAGCGCCAGCCTCGTTTAGTGAAAAACAAAAACTAGCCAAACTTGATGCCAGCCAACTAACCACCGACAACTTAGCAGGTGAAAAAATCACTCAATGTTTAACCACTGCACCAGCTAACAATGCTGCAATTGGTGGGCTTAAAGTGATAACCAAAAACGGCTGGTTTGCCGCTCGCCCATCAGGAACAGAAGATGCTTACAAAATTTATGCAGAAAGCTTTATAAGCAACGAACATTTAAATACGCTACAGCAAGAGGCGCAACAAATTGTGGCTAAAGCGATTAAATAACCGAAAAAAACAAACGCAATAAAAAACAGCAGCCAAGTAGCTGCTGTTTTTTTACATAAGTCTTTTATTAGAAAGATATCAAAACAAAAATAATATCAATATATTTTCTGAGCAATTTTTACCTAAAGCAGTGGGATTTTTTATATAAATAGCTCAAGTAGAATGCTGATTTTATTAAATTTTAAAGTAAATCAAATAACTATTGGTTGATTTTTTTATTGTGGTGAATTAAAAAAATGCTTTTGCACTTTATGCAAAAGCGTAAGCCTTCAGTATTGCTAGTCGAATCGCTTTTTTTGCTTTCAATCATTAAAGTACCCACAGCAAACTTTACCTATTTGAACTTATCTTTACGTTGGCTTTGTCTTTTATTAACACCATAACTTCTATCTACCATCTACACCTTACAAAGCATTAAAAACACAAACAGCCTCAGTACTGTCAACACTGCTCTTCCAGACAGAACGACCTGCTGGGCTTATCTCGTGCCAATAAATTATATTATCATGGAGATCTTTTTTCCTGTCACTTGACCAAAAAGAGGAGCCAAAACCCCCATCAATGTAATTATGCAAAGGTCCCCACTCTGTAAGAAATCCAGCTCCTATTCGGCGTTGATAATGTTTATAACTTGAAGACGGTTTAGCTCCACGTCCAGATTCACCTTCATTAGTCAAATCACTTGTCTGTGGAAGACGATAACCTATACTATTACACCAAGATTCTTGATTAGAAACTATATCTTTTTTATTTCGACTAACGAACCATTTCCTTAATTGAAATCCATATTTTAATACATTACCACGACTATCCTTACCCACTAATTCAAACGTTTGTGGTAAACTTGGCTTGGAAATTATACTGGGAGTGTCTGACTGTTTTTGACTACTCCTTGCTGCAGGCCCTGTTAATTTAACGCGTGCTACGACTTTCCTTCTATCGTCATTAGGAATCCATCTATCACTAGCTACAACATTTGTTACCGTAGCAGTTATTCCCCCCAAAGTAACGGCTTCCCAAGTCAACTGACCAACGTCAACTCCACCTATGATGAAATCAAAATATAAATTATCAGCTCCCGTTGTCGGGAAATTTTGACTGTATGAGTCTGAATGGGTTGATTGAACTAAAAATCCTTTTTTGTCGTTCCATATTTCGGCTGGACCAGCACTTAATCCGTCCCCCCAAAATAGATTCGGTCTTACAAAACAAATGGTTGGCGATGCCTTCGGTTTGATATAATATGCTACTTTACGACCTATAAAGGAGCTGGTGTTTGGTATGCCGTAATAAGTGCTTATATTACCGTCTGTACTACTTAATTCCACTTTATAAGGTGACTTGCAAATATCTAAAACATCATTACGATTAACTGCTTGACCATCACTATCGGTTATCCTGAGCGTTATACTTCCTGTTATTTTAACTCCACCGCTACCTTCTCCATCACCATCACCATCATCATCCCCCCAATAATGATAACGTGTCACTAAGCTGTCTATACTTACTGAATTGGTAGATGCTGGCACCAGCATATTAATATCAGCAAAACTTTGACCATCTATGGGTAACTCAATTGGCTTTGTAGACGAGGAACTATTAATTCTAGGTGTGATTTTACTACCATCGGATAATGTGATAGCCAATAGCTCATCAGTTGTTATAGCCTTAGTCCGACCTTCGTCAAATGTTAAATAAGGCGCACTACCCTGTATAACACCGCTTGTATGAGCCGTTAGTGCTTGAGAGTTCGATGAATACGATAATAACAACAACGGAGTCAAGGACCATACGCTTGAGAATGTAAAAATGAATTTTAGTTGCGGTATAAATAAATCCGCTAAATTCCCTAAAAAATTATCAGTTTGTAAGAGTTTTTGATAATTTAAAGTTTTAAGAGAATTTAAGATATAGGCCTGCCTATTTTTGCTCCTACGACAATAATCCATTATATTTCACCTATTAATGAATGTTCCATTTCATTTTTATTAACTTATTAAATAAGCTGATTTTCTATCAGCTGTAAAAGTATAATCTTTTGTGAAAATTTTGGCTAGTTTTTTGGCGGACTTTTTTGTAAAGAAATGTAAATAAATTTAAAGAAACATAAAGATAGAAATGATTCAGTTATAAAAATAGGTGAATTTTTTAACTAAATTATGATGTCTGATTTCAGACTTTTTGACTTTTACGGAATGGTTAATATTGCTGATAACATCTAAAACACAAACACGCCCAATAGCCCAGTTTGGCGTGCTAGCTTTACTTCGTTATCGGCATATTTTGGCGCTCTGATAAGGCAAACTTATTAACATTGTGGTGCTATAAGTGTGTTTCTTACTCTAAAATCGCTCAGGTAGACTATTGATTTTATTGTTATTTTTATTTTTCTTAAAAAGAAACAACTTTTTGATCTCTTTCCCTAATTGATGCAATATAGTATTCTAGTAGCTATTATTTGAACATACACCAAACCCAATACACCGTGCACACATTTATTTTGTCTTTACGTAAAGTCTTTTACAGCAGTAATCTTCTTTTTAGTCTTCGGATGTTAATTAGTTTAACTGGTTCGACTTTAGTTCCGTGGTATTTTGGGTATACTTCGCTAGTTATTCCCCTTACGCTTGGTGTAGTGGCAGCAGGTTTAACCGAGATCGATACACGTCTATTAAGCCGTTGTATTAATTTAATTCTTACATTGTTCTGTTTTACTATTGCCACTTTTTCAGTCGAGTTGTTATTTGATTATCCTGCATTTTTTATTATCGGTTTGGTCTCTTCAACGTTTATTTTTACCATGCTTGGTTCGCTTGGGCAACGTTACGGTGTGATTGCGTTTGGATCACTTTTAATTGCTGCCTATACCATGCTTGGGCATAATTTGTTTACCGATAATTACACCTTACCCTGTTTTTTGCTGTTAGGTGCGCTTTGGTATAATGTTGTTTCGTTAATTGAATCGATCATCCAACCTATTCGCACAACCCAACAATCGCTTTCTCAGTGTTTTATTGATTTAGCACAATATCTTGACGCTAAGGCGGCGATGTTTGATCCCGATGAGTCTGACGGTTTTAAAAAACAGACTTTGCAATTAAACAATAGTAATAATCAACTCATTAGTGCTTTTAATAACACAAAACGTTCACTATTTAATCGTTTGAAAAGCTATCGTGGACAAGCTTATATTAGAAAGTTACTAAGCTATTATTTTGTCGCGCAAGATATTCATGAGCGAGCAAGTTCAGCGCATGGACATTATCAAGCGCTTAGTGTGCATTTTAAACATAGTGATATTTTATTTAGATTTGCTCGTATTTTAAATTTGCAAGCGAAAGCTTGTGCGCAATTGGCAA
Organism: Gilliamella sp. BG1; assembly: GCF_046635625.1. NCBI lineage: Bacteria > Pseudomonadati > Pseudomonadota > Gammaproteobacteria > Orbales > Orbaceae > Gilliamella > Gilliamella sp. BG1. The sequence goes on from NZ_JBIDFG010000007.1 coordinate 28,063, forward strand.
TGACAATTAAGTTAAATCAAACTTATCAACATGATCCGCTGTTTTCACGTTATTTTTCGTATCTTGAAGAAGCTATTAATCAATATCATGCTAGTCATAAAAGCGATATGCTGATGATTAAAGCTCTTAAGAGTTTACATCAAAATTTGCTTTCTATCGATCTGTTACTTGCTAATATTGATACCGAGCAACATTTGCCAAAAGCAGAAGAAGATAATCAGTTAATCGATGAAGAACTAACCAGCTTTTATGCTATTTTTGCCAAGATTAGAAACAATTTAACCATAAAATCGGCACTATTTCGTCATGCAATTCGTATGTGTGTGGTGTTTTTTGTTGGTTATATGGTGATTCATTTTTCCGATTTACAGCATGGATATTGGATTATTTTAACCAGTTTGTTTGTGTGTCAACCTAACTATTCAACTACAAAATATCGGTTAAAATTACGCGTAATCGGTACCATTCTAGGGATTATTGTAGGTATTCCGTTGACGTTTTTATTTCCAAGTGTTCCTGAGCAGTTGGTGTTGATTATTATCACTGGTTGGCTGTTTTTTCTATTTAAAAATTCACAATATGCTTACGCTACTGCGTTTATTACGTTACTGGTGTTTTTTAGTTTCAGTTTAATTGGCGAAAGTAGTATTCAAGTTGCGGTCGCACGTATTATTGCAACGTTAATTGGTTGTTTTATTGCATGGTTTGCTGTGAGCTTTATTTGGCCTGACTGGAAGTTTAGAAATCTACCTAAATTAGTGGATCGTGTTTGCCATGACGATAGCCATTACTTAGCGTTAATTGGTCGTCAGTATTTGACTGGTAAAACTAATGATGTTATGTATCGTTTAGCTAGGCGTGCGGCGCATGATAGTAATGCAGATTTGTCGTCATTAATTAGTTTGATGACTAAAGAGCCGCATATGAATCCAGTTGTTATCGATCAGGGATTTCGTTTGTTAACACTTAATCATACGTTGATTAGCTATCTTTCGACTTTAGGTGCGCATCGCGATAAACCTCTTTCAAAACAGACTTTCGATCTATTTGATGATTTGTCAGTCTATATTATTAATCTATTAAGCATTAAAAAGATCGACGGTGAATACCAAGCTATTAAAAAATCCGTCACCGATTATATCGAAACTATTTCGGCTGTTTCAATTGATGATGATAAAACAAATAATGATCTGTTAGTTATGCAACAATTGGCTTTGATTTTGGATATTTTGCCTGAGGTTGTCATGCTTGCAAGTGAATTGGAACATTAAATGGTTTAATAAGGGAATTGACCTTTAAACCACATTACTAGCATTTGAGAATTAATTCATTTATTCTTTTATTGATAAATAATGTTATATACCCAAAATATAAATTGAACCGTATTTTTGTATATTATCATCAATCCATGTTATAAAATCACCAATCATCTGTGAAAAAGAAGATTTATATTTGTAAAAATTATTTGTCATTTCTTGCAAATCATTATCAAAAATAAACTTAAAATCGTATAAGTCATGTTCAAGTTCTATTAGATTTAGAGAGTGATCAAGCTTCTGTTTAAGCTTGATTAATGATGATTTTATTAAGAACCACTGTTTTTTATTAACTTCCGTTTTCCCCCAATGCCCATGGTTTTGATACTTAGGTACATTGTTATATATAATACTTTCAATAAAGTTAAATGGGTTTTCTGCCAGATACTTTGACGTTTCATTCCAACAATAATCTTTAAAAGGAGGTATAACGAACTCAAAAATTAGCCCCGGCATGTTTTCTTTCAAGAGATTTTAACCTAAAATCTATCATGTAAATTCTTTCATATTAAAAATGTTATGTACACATAAATACCAGCATATTATTTTTTGATTACTATCAAGCCAACTAATCATATTAAATGTAGCAATAAATCAAAAAAAATGACCTAACGTAAAAATTCTAAGTATTTTACTATAATAATTTTAGTTAAATATGTTTCTCTACAGAATGAAAGTTATTATATATTATGATTATGTGGTGATGTCATTGAAAAGATATAGTTGTCATTAAAATTGAACTAAAATATGACGATATTTAAATTATTTCAATCGATTACTCGCTTGGTTATAAACTTCATTACGCTCTCTTTTTCCTATAGCGACAACAATAATAATTAGCACATTATCTTGAACTTGATAAACCAATCGATACCCAGATGCCTTTAATTTTATTTTGTAACAATTAACGATTCCTCGTAGCTTGTTACTTGGTATATGAGGGTTTTCTTTACATTTTAGTAGTTTTTTTGCAAATTGTTGTTGTATTGTTCGATCAAGTTTTTTCCATTCTTTTTCTGCATCCTTTCTAAACTTGATGGTGTATTTCATAAAAAACTTTCCAAATCAATATCAACGAGCTTTTGTTTTTCTCGCTCTTTAACTAATGCAATTAATTCTTGATCATCAATCATATCAAGCATTTTTTCGTAAAGTTCGGCTGGAACACAATAAAATGTAGGTTGATTTCTATTTAAAATTGCAACTGGCAAACCTTGTCCTGCATTCACTGTTGCCATTGGATTTTTTTTTAATTCACTGATACTTGCAGTTGTATCACTCAAAATAATATTAGGCATGATCATATACCCTTGTTTTGTTATGCATATTAAATATAACACCTTAAAGACCTGTTAACAAGTCTTATCAGTGCTTGTTACCCTTTAAAATAATTCTAATTATGTATTATTTATAGTACCAAACGAACCTTACGATCACACTGGAATATTAGTCTTATAACATTTAAAAACTTTATTTAGCATAAAAGAATATAACACTCTACTGAATAATAAACGCAAAAATACGCAATATTATTTTCTACTAGAGTTATGTAATAGCGATAAGGTATTTATATCATAAATCTTTCAGTTGTATTGGTAATTGGTAGTTTGTCTTTTTTAAAAGATAACACAAGTAAACTGCTTGTAAGATATGTGTTATTGCTATTTGTTGTTGACTGAGAATTTTATTTAAAACGGTACTTAATGTGTTTAATCCTAGAGTATCACAATCATATTGGATCGCAATTAATTGCTGTTTTTGATCAGTGAATAATTCAAGTCTTCCAGAACATACCATACTCTCAAGTATCGTTAAAAGTGGTTGAATAATTAAGGTTGAAAGTGAATCCGTCATATAGTGATTTTCGCCTAGATGCTTTTTATGCGCTAAATAATTATTTATAATAACATTTTGTTTAGAATTATTTTTTTTACTTTTATGACAGAAGTCTTCAAAATCAAGGTTTAATGTTTTGATATCTCCTGTTAGTTGCTCTTTGTAAAGCAATGCAAAAGGCTCTAAATCCAAAAAGTTGTCATTTTTTACACAATTGACAAATACGGTTAAGGGGTGATTGTTGGTTTCTAAAAAATTCTTTAAAACATCGATACGTAATTTTTCATATTCATCCCAAAAGAGACATAAAAAAAGGCTATTTCCATCATTATCATTTACTTGCCAAACTAAATTTTGTCGAATTTCATCTAAATAAGGTTTATTTGAGCTTGCTATATGAAGAATTAACATCTCATTAAGAGGTGAATCATCTAAATGATTATCTTGTAAATAGTCGCTCAGCATTGACCAATTTTCAAATCCCGCTTTTGATCTAAAATCCTGATAATTGTTATCATTCCACCCTGTTTCTTGTAAAGTAACAGTTGAACCATGAATCGCCAATTCGCCAGTATCTGATAAACGAGGGTGATGAAGCTTTATTGATTTTTGCATCAACATATAAGGAAATGTTTGCCATATTGACATACTGTTCCAAATCATTGTGCGATTAAAATTGATATCGTTTTTATAGGATCTGGCTAATGTTGTTTCTTGGTATTGTTGTTTTTCAATATCCCAAAAGTAGAAAGTTGCACCAATGGCACCTGTTTTACTTTGCCACCAACGACCGCCTAATGGTAATAGCTCAAGGGGCTGTGATTCTGTTTTATATTGGCGTTTTATCCTACCTCGCAATTTAAAAAGTTGTTCACCTTGATGATGTAATAGCATTTCGGTATAGGCTTGTATCTGCCCTAAAAAAAGAAGTATATCTTGTTCTTCAACCGCAAAATGCCGTTTGGCAAGTAACTCAACCAATTGACTAAGATGCCGAAGCATTGCAGCCAGACGAGGTAATCCTTGAGATCTTGCTGACATATTAAGTAATTGTAATTGATCAGCTTGATTATGACTCACATGAGATAAACCTTGATTGATAAGATTACAAATATGCTGTTGAATCTGTTTAATCAAAGTAATTTCATCAGCAGAAAGCTGATCACTTTCATGTGTTATGCTTTGTCGATATTGGATTGGCCACGGCCATGTTTTGTTGTTTTTTTCAAATAGATAAGCAATAGCTGCTAAATGTATTGCCATTTTTTGGTTTGTACAGAAAGTTGAAATCATTCCATCAAAGCCAGTACCCGCCATATAAATAATAGGTGTATCGCTTTCTGGTACAATAATTCGTATTTGTGAATCTTGGTATTCTATCGTAACTAAATGATTTTTTTGCCAACTACACGCAAATTGATAAGCTTTAAAAATATTGTTTTTTCCTGCTTTTTTTAAAAGTTTGGAGGCATCTAATGACAATAATTCAGTTAACACGTTAGCTAAAGGTCTTATTGTTTCAAGCTGTTTTGTACTTATTTTATTATCAGATTTATGCAAATCATTAGATTGATCTAGCGACTTAATTTGATTTTCATCATCAATTTTATTGCTATCGGTAATAGAATGTTCTAACAACGAAGCATTTGATTGTAGCCATAAAACAGCCGATATAATGTGCTTACAATGCCCGTGAGCAAGACAATTGCAACTTGCGGCTTGAATACCTTGAGCAGGTAATCTAACTTGCTGACCGTCTGCATTGAATTCTAAATAATCTTCATTGTTTTTTTCAATTAATTTTACTTTGTTAGCCTCGATATCTTTACGAGCACGGCGAACTAAGCCAATATTGGCATAAAGTGCCAATGACTCTTGATCATAGTTTAAATAGATATGTTGCCAACTCATTGCATAACCTCAGCTAGCCAAGCAGCAAAGTGTTCTGGTGTTAATGCCGCAATTTGCATACCACGGTTAGCTAATTGCTGCGATATTTGCAAATCATAAACAGGATCAGCATTATCATCTAGCGCTGCTAAACCTAACATTTTGACTCTATTGCTGTTCATTCTTGAAACAGTTGCATAAAGGTGAATTAATGCTCCTCCCTCACAAAAATCACTAATTAATACCACAATTGTTCGTTGTGGATTTTTAATTTTTTGTTCAGCATAATTGAGCGCTTTGGCAATATCAGTTCCCCCCCCTAACTGAACTGTCATTAAAACTTCCACAGGATCATGGGCTAAGTGAGACAGATCAACAATTTGAGTGTCAAAAACAAATAAATGTAAATTAACAGAAGGTAATTTAGCCATAATGCTAGCACAAACAGCAGAATAGATAATTGAACTATCCATTGAGGCGCTTTGATCAACACATAAAATAATATCCCAAGGTAATTGTTTGTTTGCACGGGAGTTAAAAATCGCATTTTCAATAATCATTTGTTGTTTTTGTTGATCAAAATGTTTCAAATTAGCCTTAATTGTTGCACGCCAGTCAAAATTTTGGTTACAACGTATTTTGGAACGACGAAATCGATTCCTTTTACCTATCAAGGCATTAACAAAATCGGATTTGATTTTTTGTAAAATTTCATCAACAACGTTTTGAATCAGCTCTTTAACTGCCAAATAGACTTCACTTTTTAATTGCCCTCTTAAATTCATTAATAAACGCACAGAGTTCAAATTCGGCTCTAACGCTTTAATAACATTAGGATCGTTTAAAATTCCTTGCAGTTGATAACGGGCAATCGCCTGCTGTTGCATGCGTTCAAATGTACTTTTAGGGAACAGTTTTCGCGTTTTATTGAGCCAATTTACTGTGTTAAATACAGAATTTTCATTGCCACCAGGTGAAATCTTTTTTCTAACACTATCCCTACTATCTTCATCACCTATTTTTAAACCTCGCTTGCGGTATTCATGCTGATAAAGATAATTTAATGTTTGTTCTAAGTTATGATCATGTTGGTTAAATGTCGCCTGATTAAGGTGTCCATCTGCATATTTTCCTAATATCAATCGCCATCGCTTAACATGAGCAACATTTTTTTTATCAATGATTTTTTTATTGCCGATCATGCTAAATCCTTACTGTTTAAACCAATCTTGTAGTTGTTGTTGATGAATATATTGGGAGATAGATAATTCCAAAGAAAGTGTTTTTTGCAATTCTTCTTCACTAAATCTATATTGCTCAATACTCATATCTTCTTTTTCAGCACTATATTTTTTAGAAATTTTTTCGGCAATTATCGCATTTTGTTTCGGTGTGAGTTGCGTAAATGCAAGTCGTAAATCAGGAAGTATTTCGATAAATTGATCTTGTTTCCAATTTGCTAATAATTCATCAAGGCTTGTTAATAATTGTGAAGAGTGGATAATTAATTCGGGTGCACATTGCATTATCCCCATAAAATAGCTACTTGCCTGTTCATATTGGGATCCTAACTCAAAAGCCATTTTTATTTTGTGGTCAAATTCTGATTGGCTAATTTGAGAGTCCAAATAAGCAATACTATCAATAGCGCCCCGAATCAATGGCGCCTCGCTTAATAACGGTTGTAAACGATGTAAATTCAGGTAAAAATCCTGTTTCAACTTTTTCGCATCTAGCTTATCTGGTAGATTATTTATTAAATTTCTAAATAATAATAATGTTTTTAAATTTTCTTGCTGTTGCTCTGTATCGGATTGTTTTAATGTATCAAGTAAGAAAAAGGCTTGTTTTGGTACTTTAGCTAGCAATGCTAACAAAGTTGAACTGACATTAAGTGCTAAAAAGTCCCGACCTTGCCATAAATAGAGTAAACGATGCCCACAATCCACTAATGACAATAAATTACTGTCAACTTCTAAGAATGATGATAATTTCACTAATAATTGAGAAAAATAGGTTTGTAATCCCATTAACGCCGCTTGTATCACCCCTTTTACTGCACACAAACAAGATTGTGCCATTCCATCTTCTGTTAATTGCTCTATTGACTGTTGTAGTTTTTGTATAGCAATCTGTTCAAGTTGCGTGCCTTGCTCTGACAGCTCAATTAACCTAGCTTCAACCATTGGAGTCCATAAATATTGCCAATCTTCAAACATAATGGTTAACCTTGTTCCATATTGATAATTTGGTCCGTCAAGACGATTAGCAAATCCAACGTCCAAAAAGGCCAGTAGATGTAAAAATCGACTTCGTTGCCGATGTTCTGGGTTACGGTAAATATCAATATGGGTAGTTTTAGGCAATGTGTCGTCGAGCTTAAAACGGTATTTTTTAAGTGTTGAATAAACTTCATTAACAAGTGGTGGTGAGGCTATATCATTAGGAATTTGTCCTAATTGATTTCCTGATAAGCTACGATAAACTATTTGCCAAAAATCACTGCGTACATCGTGAATACTTCCTTTGATAAAAGCAGATTGAATACCATCAAGCAGATCATAACGACCTGGACCATAATGACCTCGAAGTTCAGCTAATAAACAGGCTTGTTCAATCGCCGACTTTAAAGGGATAAAACCAATTGCATCACTACAATTTTGCTTTTCTCTTAATTTATCAGTAATAATCGATAAAAAATCAATCAATTGTGTTTTTCGATAACATTGGGTTGTTTGCGGTTGGTTAGAATTTTGTTCATAAGCTAGCATTGATTGCCAAGATTTTTGGTAATAAGCAGGAGAATTCATCCCTGCTGTATAACCATTTAATGCATCAAGGCGATCAAAACTATAACGAATAAGCCAAGTTCGATCCCTGTCGCCACTTTTCTGCTGTCGATTAAATCGGGTAATATCGGTTCGTTTGGGTAATAGAAGCTTGTTTTGCCATAATCCTTCAAATAATGCTAAAGTATGGAATCCGCCTGTGACCACCACAATTTTTGCATCGGGGGTCGATTTTTTTAATCGCCCAATTGCGGTTAACATGTGCTGTTCTCGTTGGCTCGATCCTTCAGCTTCAAGTGATGATGAATCGTAATCAAGCCTCGCCATTGCACACCAAATAAACGTATCTTCAAAAAATGTTTGCCAATCAGCAAGATCGGTAAAATTTCTTAATTCAAATAAATGCTCCCAAACTTCGTCATGATCACGGCAATGTAATTTCTTAGCCAATTGAGTAATGTATTGGCTATGCTTTAGATAGGTTTCAGAAAGTAATGATTTGCTCTGCAATGATGTGAATTCTTGAGTAACTTGTTCTGCCCAAGGCAGATCAATAAATTGAATTTTTGCATTGTATTGTTTTGCCAATTGCATTGCTTGCCACTCTGGTGAGTAACTACAAAATGGATAAAATACGGAGCGAGTAATTTGATGCGATGGCGAGTTAGTCTTATCATCCTCTTTATATTCTTCACTATATTCTTCATTCTTCTGAAAGACAACTTCGTCTACTTGAAGATCTGTTTGACAAAGTATAGCAATGGGTGGCTCTGTCTTATTATTTAGTAGTTCCTCAAGTTTTTCTGAAAAGCTAGCAGGTGCTTCAATCAAAATATGAGTCGGTTTAATTTGAGTAATCAACTGTCGCAAAGCATAACTACAAGCAGGACTATGATGGCGTACTGGAGCAAAATAGATCTGTGCTTGTTGTAATGCATCTCGACATATCAAAGCATTTTGTAGACGTTGTGGTAATGGTGAGCTTCCCATAATGATTATCTATTTATTATTTCCAGAATTTTTTAGACACCTGGTAGAATGAATGCCATACTGATGAGTTTTTGGCTCTTTCTCGCACCACATTATCCATATAAAATTGAATTCGTTTAATATCATCAGCATTGTCTTTTAAAACTACACCAATAAGCTGTTTAGCAATATGTCCACCCTCAAGGGTGCCCTCATCAAAATAATAGGCATCTAATGCTGAGGCATAAACAATATTGACAGCTTCTGCTGTTGACATCACCGCATCAGGTGTTTTCAGATTAGTGCCTGCTTGTGTTTGCCCCTGTCTTAACTCTTGAAACGTTGTTACTAATAGTTCAATGACATCGACTGGAATAATGATCTGCGATTTTAGTTCACCTAATTCCTGGTTAAGTTGCATTTTAATTAATTCTATTTCAAAGTTTTTATCAGTAATTGGGTTAACGGTTTCAAAATTAAAGCGACGTTTTAATGCAGCCGACATCTCATGTACACCGCGATCTTTTAAATTTGCCGTACCAATAAGATTAAAACCTGGTCGAGCGCTAATTTTAGCATGTTGTCCCATTTCTGGAATCATCATTTGCTTTTCTGACATCAATGACACAAGTACGTCTTGAATTTCAGGAGGACAACGTGTTATTTCTTCAAAGCGCACAATTTTACCTTGCTGCATACCGTGGTAAATTGGCGAACCAACTAATGCTCGTTCAGTTGGTCCTTCTGCTAATAATAAAGCATAATTCCAAGAATATCTGATATGATCCTCATTTGTCCCTGCCGTACCTTGAATAGTTAGGTTTGAATCACCACTGATTGCTGCAGCTAGCAGTTCAGATAACATCGATTTAGCTGTACCTGGTTCGCCAACTAACATTAAACCTTGTTTACCAAGCAAAGAGACTATTGCTCGATCAACAAGAGGATCGTCACCAAAAAATTTGCGGCTGATGCCAATTTCTTCATTACCTAAAATAAACGTTCGTACCGATTTTGGTGATAATTGCCAACCTTGAGGTTTATTGTTATTACTATCCAATTTCAGCAACTTATTTAACTCTTTAGCATAACGTTGTTCTGCACTTAAGCGAATGGCTTGTGTTTGTTTTACCATAACCCTTTCTTCTCCCACTCTGGATCAAAACCGCTTGAGGCATTAGCAACAGCCATATAATCAGCATAAGCTTCTGCTAGTAATACTGGCGGCACATCGTTGATATCAATTGCATTACCGTTTTTCCCTTGCTTTTTACTAAAATATAGATTGTAAAGTACAACGGGAATATTCTCTTCTGGCACATAGCTACCACTAAATTCAATATTGATATAAAGCTCAAGCTCGCTAAAATATTTATAATAGCCGTAAAAGCAAGCACCATCTTCTATATCGTCTCGTTTATACCCTTGTTTAATTAATATATTTCGTATTGTAAAACTGTCTGTTAGCCACCCTTTACGATCATCAATAATATTTTCTTCAACATGGCTAACATCAGGCAACGAATGGTTAAATTGTGTAAGTAGTAGCGGAACTTTGTAATCTGCAAGATGTTTTTGCCATGTTTTCACTACTTCGTTAGTTAACAATGCACTATGTGCAACAGTAACATCGTTTTCTTTATTAAGCGTAATCTCATCATCATTTAAATCAATTAAACTGCCATCTTCGGTTGGACGAAAACTCTTTATAATTACCCCTGATTCATTCACTTCAAGCCATACTAAATGTTGAATTAATCGATTCATAATGGGATGGTTATAGAAATATTCTTGCCACTCTAAAACTGACCAACGTCGTTGCAAACACATGGCTTCGTATAGCCGCGTTATTTGTAATTCAATTAACTGTTTCAGCTCTTTTTTACTATTACTAAATTGTTTTTTTGCTTCTTTAACAAGTGTTTCATCTTCAGATTTTCTTGCTTCGGGGAGTGTTTTAATTTCTTTACCTTCGGCGTTTTTTAATACAAATTTAAATTTATCATCTAATGTAGCTGTAAAAATTCGCTCACCATAATCAAGGCTCAGTACGCCCGATTCATCTAAACCTGCTGTTGGAATGGTGCGATCAGCCAGTTCATCAGCCGTCCACTGTTTTTGCTCAGCGATTTGGTTAATCAATAATTTTGCCTTTTTTTGCACAGACTGCGTTCGATAACGACGTGCAATTGATAATAAAAATTGAATAATAAGCGGATCGTCACTAACGGCTATTGATTCCAGCATGGCTTCAATTTGTCCACGCCTGATTTGATAGTTTTTAATATAGTTTTTTATTATCGATACGGCAGTATTACCTTGTATGCCTCCAATTAGTGATAATATCCCCTTTGATTTAATAGCTGAACCAATCACACGGGAAAGCACTTCTTGCTTTATCATTTCGAAAGCTTCGCTTAAAGTCATATTTTCATATTGACCATAATACTCAGGATAACGGTTTGCATAATTTAAATAATCTTTCAAACGCTGTTTTGCATTTAAGTTTGCCTCTATTTCGGCTTCTTCAAGTGTTGGGGTTAGTGTGTCTTGCTTAATAAAAGCCTGTAAAATAAATACACCTAATTCGTGTTGACTTTTGATGCTTAAAAGTCGGGTATAAATGATTAATAATGGATTAGCAGGCTCTTTTAATTTTATCGCAAGCCAAATCCACCAAGTGATAATTTGAGGGGCAACCACCTTACCATTTTGCCAAGTTAATGCTGGAATTAAGCTTTCATCAAGCCATTTGGCATCTGCTGGTTTTTTGCCTGTTAAGCCTTTTTGTGCATCATCTAATAATTTCGTTGGCGTTAAATATTGGTTTATATTTTCACCTAAACTTTCAAGCGCAGCTAATAATGTTGCTTGTACAGATTCAGATTTCTCTTTGTTTAGCGCATTATTCAGTGCTTTAATTGATGATTTCTGTCCTAATTTTACCAACCACTTGGCAGCTAAAATACGCTGAGCTTGTTTGGTTGATATTAATGCCTCTTCCACTCGGTAATGAATATCAGGCAACATACTCAATGCTTTTTGTGCTAATAAACGTAATGATTGAGTTTCACCTAATGCCAGTTCAAGTAAATAAGTCACATATTTAGCTAGTAACTTCGGGAAAAAAGTTAATATTTTTATCCCTCGCTCTTTCTCAAAGAAATAATCACTGTTTTGCAGTTCTTGATTTGGCAGTAGTCCTAATGCTTCATCAAGATAAACGGAATTTTCGGCAAAAAATGGCCAAACTAAATTAGGATCGACCTCAGCTGTGGTTTCATAATAATAATTCATTAAAAATGCGGCAGCGATGGTACGTTTCGCATCTGGCACATAATCTATTTTATTCATGACTTCAACTAACTGGCGTAAATCAGTACGTAACAAGATTTCATGATGAGAAAAACTTAAACCTAAATAAAAGGAATTAGGCTGATGATGACAAATTTTTTCCGCACGTAATAAGTGGTAAAGATTAAATTCAGGTAACGATGGCAAGCGCCCTTTATTCAAAATAACATCATAAATTAATTTATTTTTTATATCCGCCTGTTTGATATCACCTTTACCATTTAAACAATCAAAAATCGCATCTAAATCAGTAACAGTAATTGTTTTTAATTGCGCATAACGCTGTTGTTCAGATGTAATTTTGTAACCATATTCTTGGTTATATTGAATTTCCTGTTCTGCTTTCTTTTGCTGTTGGACTAATATTTCTTGGTAGTTTTGTTGCAAAATATCTTGCGCTTTAGAAGGTAAATTAACTTCAACGATCGATTCAAAAGGAGGAATAATTAATCCGATTTCTTGCTGTTTAGCATCCTCATTGACACTTAATCGTGATAAAGCCCCTTCGATGGTTTTTATTACGGTTTTATTCGTCTGACGGGTTAATGCTTCTTCTAAAATCTTGCGATTAACAGATAATCTAACTAATAAGTTTATCGCATGGCAACGTTGCTTAGGTGTTCCTTGATCTAATAAAACTTGTAATTCAGCTTGTATTATGTCAATAGGTAAACTTAGTAACAAGGTTGTTGCTAACTCACTGATTGCTTTTATATTACTTGTTGATTGTTTTACAAGCAAATCAATCACATCTTGTTTAAGTTTGTCTTGATTAGCAATATATTGTAATTGCTGTAATTGACCAACTCTAGATAGCCCCTGTTCAGGCAAGGTTTTAAACCATTCAAGATGTTCATAAATATAGGGCAATAAACCATTAATCATAAACACATAATAAAAACACTTTAAATAAGATTCTGGTGTTTGTTGACGGTCAAAAATAGCAAATAATAGCTGTTTCCCTAGCCCTTTTTGTTCTATTTCGAGCAATTGATGTAATTGTTGAACAGACCAATTTTGACGTTCAAGAATAATTTTTTCAGCACTTTGATTATAGCTAAACAAAGTTGAAACCAATCCATCTAAAAATAGATATAAAAACCATAATGGTAAATTTGGCGTGATCACATCAATATTTTTTTGTTCTGAATAAACGCGACTTTGCTGCATATTTTCAATATAGGTTGCTGCCAATACCTTACCAAAACGGATAATCTGTTCTGGCGTATAGTTATCCGTCCATTGTTGATAAAATAGCGCTCTTGCTTTTATTGGTTGTTTTTTCTCAGTGGAATAATAAATGATATTAGTCGCACCTGGAAAGCCTAGGCGCCCATAAACTCGCTTTGCATTATTATACGTTTGTGATAATTGATTTAAATCCTCTAAAACTAGAGGATCTTGACCTTGTAAAATATATTTACAAATGCGCTCAGGAATCAATTTATCTAACCCCCGCAAAATCTCAAAACACGCTAATAAATTGCGCTCATTATTGTCAACAGTATCCTTTACCATATTAATTTATCTTCCCAATCAGGATCAAAGCCACTACACGCATTTGCAACCGCCATATAGTTAGCATAACCTTCAGCGAGTAACACTGGAGGCAATTTATCGAGAGCTATTGGTCTATCTTTTAAACCTGGCTTTTTACTAAAATAGAGGTCAAAAAGAGCAACAGGGATATTTTCTTCTGGTACCATGCTGCCACTAAATTCAATATTAATATACAGGTTAAGACTAGAAAAATACTTATAATAACCATAAAAACAACCTGCATCTTCAACATTGTCACGCTTATAATCCAATTTGGTTAAGATTCCACGTATCGTGAAACTGTCAGTTAACCAACCTAAACGTTCATCAATAATGTCATCTTTAACTTTACTTATATCTGGTAATGAGTGAGTCAATTGATCAAATAGCTCGGAGACTTTGTAATCTTTAAGATGATCTTGCCATTTTACTGTGATAGCACTTGGCAACACTGCAGAGTGGGCAAGGGCAATGCGATTACCTTCATTTAGTTCTATTTCTTCATCTTCAGTTGTAATTAAGCTACCATCCTCAGTTGGTCTAAAGCTGTTTACTATCTGTCCATTTTCATCTAATTCAAGCCAGATTAAACGTTGAATAAGCCGTCCTACGATAGGATGTGGCTGTAAGTATTTTTGCCAATCCTCTACTCGCCATTGACGCTGTGTACACATAGCTTCATAAAAGCGGGTAATTTGCATATTAAGCAATTGCGTTAGTTCTTTTTTACTGTTGGAAAACTGTTTTTTTGCCTCTTTCACTAAGGCTTGATCTTCGCTTTTTCGGGCTTCTGGTAAGGATTTAATTTCGTCACCATCTGCATTTTTTAAATGCCATTTAAACTTATCATCAAAAGTAGCCGTAAATGTGCGTTCACCATAGTCAAGGGTTAACACACCATTATCATCTAGCCCTGCGGTAGATATGGTGCGATCAGCTAGTTCATCAGTAGTCCAGCCATTGCGTTCTGCAATACTTTCTACCAATAAGCGGGCTTTTTCTTGTACAGATGCAGCACGATAACGGCGGGCAAGCGATAACAAGAGTTGAGTGATCAACGGATCATCACTTTGAGCAAGCGGTTCAAGCATCGCTTCAATTTGCGCTCGTCGTTGTTGATGATCTTTCATAAAACTACGTAATAACGAAACTGCAATATGACCTTTAATACCACTAGTTAATGCTAATAATCCTTTCGCTTTAATGGCTGAACCAAGATAGACTGCCAAAGCCTCTTTTTTTATCTCTTCAAATACTTGTTCAAAAGTAATATTGGCATAACTAGGGTAGTATTGAGGATGTTGCTGGTAGTAGCCAATATATCGCTGCAATCGCTTATCGGCTAATGAATTGGCTTTTGCTTCGGCATCTTCCACCGTTGGCATTCGCGTATCTTGCTTAATAAAGCTTTGTAAAATAAATTCGCCTAATTGCTGTTGGCTTTGCTGACTTAATAAGCGACTATAAATAATTAACAATGGATTAGCTGGATCTTTTAACTTGACCGCTAACCACGCCCACCATTCAATAATTTGAGGATCAACTACATCACCATTTTTCCATGTTAATGGCGGAATTAGATTTTTATCAAACCAGTCAAAATCAGCAGGTTTTTTACCTTTTAAGCCTTTTTGTGCATCGGTTAATAGTTTTTTAACGGTTAGATGTTGACTAATATCTTCGCCTAATTTTTCTAAAGCGACTAATAAAACAGCTTGTACAGTTTCGCGTTTTTCTTTTTTTAAGGCATTATTTAATGCTTTAATTGAAGATTTTTGTCCTAACTCTGCTAACCAATTAGCGGCGGCAATTCGCACCTCTTGCTTTGCTGATGTTAAAGCTTGTTCAACTTGGCAATGAATATTAGTAATCACACTTAAAGCGTTTTGTGCGGCATAGCGTACTTGTTTACTTTCGCCCAAAGCTAATTCAAATAGATAAGCAACATATTTAGTTGGAATATTTGGGAAAGTTTGTAATATTTTAATGGTACTTTCTACATCAACATTAAGATAAGACAAGGCTTCTTGTTTGGGAGCAAAACCTAAGGCCTCATCAAGCAAAAATTCGTTTTCAGCAAAAAATGGCCATAATTTGTGTGGTTCATTTTCATAGACATCGTGATAGGTATCTTTGGTTAAAAATGGCACAGCAACGACATAGGGCACATGCTGAGAATAATTGAGTTTTACTAATACATCTGCAATTTGTCTAAGATCTAATTTTTTTATAAATTCATTTTTTTCAAATAATCTTTCGAAATAATAAACGCCTGTATCTTTATCAGCTAATTGAGTCACTCGTAATAGATGAAAAAGCGTAAATTCAGGTAGATTCTGTAACCTTTTTTTGGCTAATAAAAATTTAATATCGATATTTTTATTGATTTTTTTGAGTAACGCCGAATATTCAATCTTACCATTTAAATAGTGATAGACATCATCTAAATCCTGTGAGGTAATCGTTTTTAACGTTTTATAGTATTTTCTTGCCCAATTATATGGAAGGTTATATTTTTTGTTATCTTCAACTTCTTTTTGTGCCGCTTTTTCACTTTCTATTAAATGTTCTTCATAATTTTGCTGCAAAATATCACGAGCAATAATGGGTAAATCAACATCATCGATTGGCTCAAAATCAGGAATTATCAAAGTTGCTTGTTGTTCGGCTGTATTTGCACTTTCAAGTCGTGATAAAGCACTCTCGATCGCAGCAATGACCGTTTTGTTGGTTTCGTTAGTTAAGGCTTGTTGTAAGATTGTCGGATCGGAGGATATTCTAGCCTGTAATGCGGCAGCATGACTACGCTGCTTAACTGTGCCAGCAGTTAACAAACGTTGTAAATGGGGCTTTACTATTTCGACAGGGGAACTAAGTAACATTTCAGTTGCTAGCTGATTGACTTGTTTGGAGCTATTTAATGACTGCACAGCAATAAAATCAATCAGTGGCATTTGTAGTTCAGGATGCTTTCGAATATATTTTAATTGTTCGACTTGCCCTAATATCGCAATATCTTGATTCGGTAATTGTTTGAATAATTCGATATGCTCAATAACATAAGGTAATAGACCATTAATCATAAAGAAATATTGAAAACAGCTGCGATATGTAATATTTTGGCGGTCAAATATAGCAAATAATAACTTTTTACCTAATCCTGATTCCTCAATCTCTAACAACTCATGTAATTGTTTAATTGACCAATTTTTTCGCTCATCAATCCGATCTTCATTGTCACAACAAATCGGTAACGTAGTAATCAATCCATCATATAACAGATATAAAAACCAAGAGGGTAACTCTGGAGTAATTAGTTTAATAAAACGTAAATTACCACATAACGCCGTTAAAACTCGTGCAAAACGGATTATCTGTTCAAAAGTATAATCATCAGTCCAACGCTGATAAAAGGCCATTCTTGCCTTTTCGGATGAATTGGGTTCGTCACAAATATTTGTATAATGAAGGTCACAAGGTCTTCGAAGTAACTCATAAAGTTTAGTAGCCGTGTTTGAAGACTGACACAATTGATTTAAATCAACTAATACATTTAGTTCATCACCCTGTAAGATATATTGAGTAATGCGCGTTGGCATGGTTTTATCCAGTTCTTTTACTGGGTCAAATATAGTGGTAATTAATTGTTGTGATGATAATTCATTTATTTTTTTCATATTCCTTTCTTCTCCCATTCTGGATCAAATCCGCTACATGCCTTAGCAACAGCCATATAATCAGCATAACTTTCTGTTAGTAACACACGAGGATCTTTGCTAATTTCAATTGTGTTATTTTTAATTGTATCCACATCACCGATAACAAAAGGTGTAACGCTTTAATAACTATTGACATTGCTCCTTTAGCCAGTTTATTTCTTGCGTCCAAATATCAGGATCAATGGTTTCTAAGATAAGAGGAATTTCGTCAATTCTTGGATCTTGCATAATATATTTAAATGCAGTTTCACCAATATTGCCTTTGCCTAAACTGTGATGGCGATCGACATGGCTAGCAAATTCGCTTTTAGCATCGTTTAAGTGCATACCTCGTAAGTATTGAAAACCAACGATTTTTTCGAACTCAGCAAAAGTTTCTTGGCAAGCTTGTTCGGTACGTAAATCGTAACCAGCGGCAAAAGCGTGGCAAGTGTCAATGCAAACTCCAACTCGACTTTTGTCTTCGACTTGGTCAATGATTTGCGCAAGATGTTCAAATTTATAGCCTAAGTTAGAGCCTTGTCCAGCCGTATTTTCAATGACAGCAACCACATTTTGTGTTTTGTCGAGCGTAATGTTTATCGATTCGGCAATGCGTGCTAGGCATTCATCAACCGATATTTGTTTTAGATCGCTTCCGGGGTGAAAATTGAGTAATGTTAATCCTAATTGTTCACAACGTTGCATTTCGTCTAAAAAAGCAGTGCGTGATTTTTCAAGCTGTTCACTATCGGGGTGTCCTAAATTAATAAGGTAACTATCGTGTGGCAAAATTTGTTTGCTGGTAAAACCATATTTTTCGCAGCGTTTTTTAAAGCTGTCGATGGTGGCTGTTTCAAGCGGTTTGGCGTGCCATTGTCGTTGATTTTTGGTAAATAACGCAAATGCGGTTGCGCCAATTTGATAGGCATTTATCGGAGCGTTATCTACCCCACCTGCTGCACTTACATGTGCACCAATGTATTTCATTTTTTGTCCTAATAACGTTGTTAGTTTATGATTAGCAGATAATTAGTTCAAGCCGCTATTACGTTGTAGCTGATCACGCAAATTAGGCGGTACACCTTTAATAACCAGTGAGTCAGTCTGTGGATCCCATTTTATACGTTCACCTAACAAATTTGAATCGAAGCTTAAGGTTAATCCGCCACCGCTGCCCGAGAATTTTTTAAGTTGGCGCAATGCACTACGATCAACGGGGAATGTGTCTTCTAAATCGTATTCACTATTTTTGACAAATTCAATAAAGTTGTTATCGTCACTTGTTGGTAGTTCGTTGGCTAGATTTTTTAGTTCAATTTCTTCACCAGCTTGTAATTGAGCTTGACAGTAATTGTAGACGCTTTCACGTGCGTTGGTTTTGTCTTGTTTGTCAAATTGCATTTCTTGGCAGTAATCATCTACCGCTTTAACCAGTGTTTTGTTTTGTGCTTTCGCATCTAATCCTTCATTAGCACCTAGGTAGTCCATAAAAAAGTCAGATACTTTTCGCCCTACTCGTCCTTTTAAAAAGGTTAAATATCGTTTTGAGTCGGCTTGGGTTTCCCATTCGGTCATGTCTATACGGGCAATAATATCGGCATGGTCAATGTCTAGATATTGCGTTTCGCTAATATCTAAGTCTTCATTAACTAACATACTTAAACAACTATTTAACACCGCAATAATTAAGTATTCAACCGCCAAATAACGATATTGGCAAAACACCACCGTTCCTCCTTCTGCAAAAGGATATTTGGCAAGTTCGTTGCGTAGTTGTTTGGTTGATTCTTGGCTGAAATGTAAAAAATCTTGATTGCCTAGTCGTAGTTCTTTTAGTGATTGTTCAAATAAGCTTTCGCTATTAAATAATCCATAGGCTTTGCTTTTGTTATTATAGATGCGGTTGATATCTTCAATTAGATTAACAACCGCTTGCTCGTTGTCGAGCATTGAGTCACGAAGTTGTAGTTCAATTTCGGTGTCGCTTTTTCTAATTAATTTATGCAGTATGATCTTTTCTATTTGTACGCTCATTGGTGAGGTTCCTATTGGATCGCTATAATCATTAAGGACATTATTTTATCAAAGCGCTGAAAAAGTGCTATTAACAATTTGCCAGTCTGTTAAACTAGCACAGTTAAATTGCATAAAATCTATACTGAAACGTATAGTTACCTGAAACTTTTTGACAAGATTTAACTACACGTAAGCGCAGTCGCGATAGCAAGGTTTAGATAATCGCTATCAGTTATAATCATTAAAATTAAGAAATAAGTAAAATTCAAAAACTGAATTTATTATTTTGCTAATATACCTAACAAGCAATTTGGGGGTATCATTATCAATGTAAAATAATGATTATGCTTTTATACTGAAACGTATAGTTACCTGAAACTTCTTTACAATATTTATCAACGGAAAATTAAAAGCAATGGCTCACTCTATTGATGTTTATAATGATTTTAAAAATAAAAAAATCAGTGCACTATTTTGGCAATATGCGCTGCCAGCAGTGATTGGAACGATTGTTAATACACTTTATAATATTATTGATGGCATTTTTATTGGCCATTGGATCGGGCGCGAGGCGTTAAGTGCTGCTGGTCTTATTTTACCTGTGATGAATTTAGCAGCGGCAATTGGTATGTTAGTTGGAATCGGTTCGGCCAGTCGGATTTCAATTTTTTTAGGTCGTGGTGAAAACGACAAGGCCGAAAAAGTCGCTGGTACGTCGTTTATGCTAACTGCAGTACTGAGTGGTTTTACGCTGTCAATGCTGCTTATTTTTATTGATCCCGTGTTACGTTTTGTCGGTTCTAGCCCTGTTAACCATGTTTATGCTAGAGAGTTTTTAGAGATTTTTCTACCTGGTAGTATCTTTTTAACCCTCACTTTTAACTACAACAATATGATGCGTGCAAGTGGTTACCCTTTTAAAGCCATGGTAACTATGTTTGTCAGTGTGATTGCTAATATTATTTTAGCGCCAATTTTTATTATTGGTTTAGGCTGGGGGATGCGTGGAGCTGCAATGGCAACAACGTTGTCGATGATGATTAGCTTTGTGTTTGTTATGCAACATTTTTTAAATAAGAATAGTAATATTAAGCTTTATCGTCGTAATTTTAAGTTGGACTTTTCAATTGCAAAATCGGTTATATCAATCGGTTTATCGCCTTTTTCAATGCAAATGGCGGCATCAATCGTTGTAGTGTTTATTAACTGGCAACTTAATCGTTATGCTCCACTTGCTAATGTGTCGGGCGATGATTCAATTGCTGCTTTTTCTAATGCTAACCGGCTTATTACTTTAGTGATTATGATTGTCATTGGTATCAACCAAGGTATGCAACCTATTATTGGTTATAATTATGGTGCTAAAAATTATGATCGCGTTAAAAAGACTTTCTTTTATGCTGTGAAAGTAGCAACGGTTGTAACTTCGCTCGGTTTTGTATTAGGATTTTTTATTCCAGATATGTTGGTGCGAGCTTTTAGTTCCGAGGAAGATTTAGTGCAACTTTCGGCTATTGCATTACGATTTACTACACTCTCTTTTATTTTTGTTGGCTTTCAAATGGTTACCACTAGCTTTTTCCAATGTATTGGTATGGCAAAAATTTCGATTTTATTAAGTCTTTCAAGGCAAATTTTGATTTTGTTACCAGCACTTTATATTTTACCATTATTTTTGGGTTTTGATGGTGTTTGGGCTGCTGCCCCAACGGCCGATCTGTTATCAACAGGTACAGCTTGCCTTGTGCTTTATTGGTATTTTAAATCACTCAAGAAAAGACATTGTTGTAATTAATACTGCCGTTTAAGTTAATCAGGGCTTAACGCCCTTTTTAATTTAGCCCAATTTTATTTACTGAAGTCGTTTTTATTTTTGTTCACAAAATTCATGCTTAATTCCATTTTCACAAGCTTTTTTAAACAATTCTTTCGCTTTTTTGGTATCTTTTTTAACATCATAGCCATTAAAATATATCACACCAAGATTCCATTGTGCGTAAGGATCATTTTGCTCGGCTGCTTTTTCCAACCAAATTTTAGCTAAACTATAATCTTGTTCAACAACTTTACCATCAAAATACATATCACCTAAAGAATATTGAGCATTTACATTGCCATTTTCGCTCGCTTTTTGATACCATTCCAAAGCTTTCGTTATATTTTGTTCAACACCTTGGCCTTTTTCGTACATATACCCTAAATTAAATTGAGCTTCGTCGTCTTTTTCTGCTGCTTTTTGAAACCATTCAAAAGCTTTGGTGTAATCTTGTTCAACTTCTTCACCTTTATAATATAAGCTAGCGATATTAGTCATAGCATATACAATACCTTGTGCCGCAGCTTTTTCGTACCATTCTATTGCTTTTTGCGCATCTTTTGTGACAGAAATACCATAAAGGTACCTAACGCCAAGATAAAATTGTGCTTCTGGATTATTTTCTTCTGCCGCTTTTTTGTATAATTCGTCAAAACTCAAATCTCGAAAATCTTGAGCATAAGATGGGTTTGAGAAACATATGAACAATAAAAATAATGCAACTAATTTTTTCACGTTATATTGCTTATTAGTAAAACTTAATGAAGTTAAAATATATATTTTAATTTATTATAAACTAAAATTACTGAACTATTTTTAGTAATATCACAATAAAACAAAAGTCTATTAATTCCGTTCAGTATTTCGTATTGTAGCCTTATTATGTCGAAGCCGATAAGTTTGTAATACTCGATAAGGTCACAAAAATAAGACACATAAAAATCAATATAACCCCAAACCACCCAACTAATGACATTTGTTCGCCAATAATTAACATCGCTAATATGGCCGCAATAACCGGCTCTAACAAGCTAATAGTAATAGCTGAACTGGCTGATATTTTAGATAAACCATAGCCATAAAATAAATACCCAAGAAACATGGGAATCAATGCCATATAAACGCAAACGGCCATATTGGTTAATGAGTCAAACAATGCAGATCCTGTAAGTAGCATAACAGGTATGAGTAAGATGCCACCACAACCAAAAGTCGCGCCCATGGCCGATTTTGTTGCGATACCTTTTAACATTAATTGCCGTGCAGACCATGAATACAAGGCATAAGTGAATCCAGCGATTAAGCCTAGCAAAATGCCAATAGTGATATGATCATATTGATTTGTAGTAGAGTTATTTTCTGAAAAGGCAAGTAAAATTATTCCCAAAATACCACAGCTAGCTCCCATTAACCATTGTTTAGTTAGCCGAAAATCACTGCTAATATATTCAATAATGGCTGAAAGAATCGGCGCAGAGCCAATAGAGACCACCGTTCCTATTGTCACGCCAGATAACCGCATCGAGCTATAAAAAGCTAAAGGGTAAATCATTACCGCAATGGCACCAACAATAAGAAAACCAAAATGTTTGGTTAACAAATGACGATCTTTGATTATTTTGGATATCGCCAATGTACATTGTAAAATGCCACCAATGCCCATTGCTAACGAGCCAATAAGTAAAGGTGAAAGCGAGGGAGCAAATGTAGCTGCTGTGCCCGTTGTCCCCCATAAAACAGATGCTAATATGACAGCTAAAATACCAAGTACTTTATTCATTAGATAGGTGATTACTCAATATTTTGTACTTGCTCACGAATTTGTTCTATAAGTACCTTCAATTCAATTGCACTGGCTGTCACTTCAGCATTAATTGATTTAGAGGCAATAGTGTTAGTTTCTCGATTAAACTCTTGCATCATAAAATCCAATCTACGACCTATCGCTTCGTTTTTCTTTAAGATCGAATAAGTTTCTTTAACATGTGTCATTAGACGATCAAGCTCTTCTGCAACATCAATTCGCTGGGCAACCATCACTATTTCTTGCTCTAGGCGAGAGTGATCCAGTTCAATATTAGCTTCAGCCAATTTACTTTTTAAACGTTCTTTTTGCCATTCAAGTATTTGCGGCATCCAATTACGAATTTTATCCACTTCTACGGTAATGGCTTCTAAACGTTTAACAATTAAATCACTAAGCGCTTTACCTTCACGTTCTCGAACAGCTTTAAACTCGTCGATAGCTGTATCAAGTAACGCTAGGATTTCTTGTGATATGCTGTCAAGATTTTGTTCTTTTGCCGACAATACGCCTGGCCAACGAAGTACATCAATCGGGTTAACTTGTCCTGATTGATGCTCTGTTTGAACCCAGTTTGCGGCATTTAAAATTTGCTTAGCAAGATCTTTATTTAACGAAAGTTCTTGATTTTGCGCTGCAGGATCTAATTCAAAACGTAAATTACATTCGATTTTACCACGAGTTAGACGATTACGGAGTCGTTCACGTATCATCGGTTCAAGTGAACGAAACTGTTCTGGTAGGCGGATATAGGTTTCTAAATAACGTTGATTAACTGATCGGAGTTCCCATGAGGCGGTTCCCCAAGATTGATTTAACTCCTTTCTGGCATAGGCGGTCATACTGGAAATCATAATTGCTTCCTAAATTTGTAAAAAACTTGCTGGGCATTGTACCACATATTCTGTATAATATGCTCTTAGCTTAGGCTAAACATCAACCTTATCTTGTTGATGTCCCCCTAAATAATTAGCTCAAAAAAGATATTTTTTAATTGTAACATCTGGAGAATTGCATGCGCCCGTCAGGTCGATCTGCGGAACAAGTCCGCCCTATCAAAATAACCCGTCATTATACTAAGCATGCAGAAGGTTCTGTATTAGTTGAGTTTGGTGAAACTAAAGTACTTTGTAATGCCACTATTGATGAAGGTGTGCCACGTTTTTTAAAGGGTCAAAACCAAGGTTGGGTAACTGCTGAGTATGGAATGCTACCTCGTGCAACCCATTCACGAACTCAACGCGAAGCGGCTAAAGGTAAACAAACCGGTCGCACTATGGAGATTCAACGCCTTATTGCTCGTTCACTACGTGCAATGATCGACCTTAATTTATTAGGTGAATATACTATCACGTTAGATTGCGATGTTATTCAAGCAGATGGTGGTACCCGAACTGCGTCAATTACTGGTGCTTGTGTAGCACTAAATGATGCAATCAACAAAATGGTTGCAGATGGTAAAATTAAGCAAAATCCAATTAAATCATTAGTTGCTGCTGTTTCTGTCGGTATTGTCGATGGCCAAGCAGTGTGTGACTTAGAATACATAGAAGATTCAAACGCTGAAACCGATATGAATGTTGTTATGACTGACGATGGTCGTATGATTGAAGTGCAAGGCACTGCTGAAGGCGAACCTTTTAGTCATGACGAATTATTAAAACTGTTAGAGCTAGCAAAAAATGGCATCAAAACTATTATTGATGCACAAAAACAGGCCTTAAAAGATTAATTGGAGAGGATCGATGAAATCATATAAAAGTGAATTTATTGAATTTGCATTAAATAGGCAAGCATTAAAGTTTGGTGAATTCACCTTGAAATCGGGACGCAAAAGTCCCTATTTCTTTAATGCAGGATTATTTAATACAGGTAAAGATCTGGCTTTATTAGGTCGTTTTTATGCAGCCGCACTGATGGATGCTAATTTAGAGTACGATGTCATTTTTGGTCCAGCCTATAAAGGTATCCCTATTGTTTCATCAACCGTTGTTGCACTATCTGAACATCATAATGTTGACATTCCTTACTGCTTTAACCGTAAAGAAGCAAAAGATCATGGCGAAGGCGGTAATTTAGTAGGTAGTTCGATCTATCAACAACGCGTTATGTTGGTCGATGATGTTATTACTGCCGGAACTGCTATTCGTGAATCGATGAAAATATTAGCAGATAACCAATCTAAACTTGCTGGCGTACTTATTTGTCTAGATCGTCAAGAAAAAGGTCGTGGTGAACTGTCAGCAATTCAAGAAATTAAACAAACTTATCATTGCAATGTAATTTCAATTATTACGCTTGATGATTTAATCCAGTACCTCTATAAAGATCCAGCTCGAAAAGATCAAGTAACGCAAGTTGAAGCTTATCGGTCTGAATTTGGGATAAAGTAATAACAATTTACTTTTCTATATTTATAAAAACTAAAGCCTCGAAAGAGGCTTTAGTTTTCATGTTTTATCTAGAAATTTTTATTATCAGTAAGATAAATTCCACAATAAAGTAAAATAATTGCTTTTATTTTTTTAAGATTTAATCATCATATCAAGCCTTTTAAATTTTATTTATATTATTAATCATGATAATTAATTTATATGAAACAAGTAAATTGTTAGAATAATAACTAATAATCAAATGTTTTCAAATTAAATTAAATTAAATAGAAATATAAGTAGGTATAAATATGGAAGAATCTTTTAAACCCCGTAGTTTATCAATTAGTGAATTATTTGGTGATACAAAAAATCTTTATAAAATACCAAAGTATCAAAGACCTTATAAATGGGAAAGTGAACAAGTTGAACAGTTATGGGACGATATTTTAGAATCATATGAAAATGACGTACCAAATTACTTTCTTGGCTCTGTTATTACAGCAAATTCTTATGATGAACCTAATTCCCCTTATATTGATGTTGTCGATGGACAACAAAGATTAACAACGTTAATGATACTATTTTGCGTTATACGTGATTATTTTCCGAATCTTAATCTACATGATAATTTAAATCCCCTTTCTGTAAATATTGATATTATCCGTTCTGCAATAATCTTTAATAGCCGAGCTTCACGTTTAAGATTACACACTCATAGCTCTCATCAATCTGATTTTGAAGCGTATATTTTAAACGAGGGAGCAACAAAAATATTGCCGCCTCCATATAAATATCAAATTAAAAATGATCAAGAACCCAAATTTAAATTTATTAATACCGCACTAATTTTTAAAGAGAAATTAAATTCTTTACCTGAAAATAAACTTGGAGAGTTAATTAATTATTTGTTTTACCAAGTTAAAATTATACGTATCGATTGTACCAGTCGTGATTTTGCTATTAAGTTGTTTCAGGTGCTCAATAATAGAGGTTTAGATTTAACTTCTGCTGACTTAATAAAAAGTTTTTTATTAGAAAAGCTTTATAAAAAATATAAAGATGATTTAGCCACTTCAAAATTAAAAGAAGATAGTTTTATGTCTGATTGGCGTGAAATGGAGCAGCTCATTAAACAATGTGACGATATAAGTTTAAATGATTTGTTTATTATTTACGCACATTATTTATTAGGCTCAAATCAAAAAAAATCATTCACTGAAGAGCTACAAAACTTATTCGAAAATCAAGATCCTAATCAAGTCATAGCCTCATTAAAACAATTTGTTATTAATTATTACGAAAAAATATATTGTTCAAAAGATAAAAATATTTATTCATTCCAATATTTGAGATGGAGTAATTATTGGAAAGCGATATTAATGACAGCCATTACAACAAATTATAAAGATTTTGATGAATTAGTTTTTGAACTAAGACGCTTTTATTATTTATATTGGATTGCGGGAAAAACATTATCCCAAGTAAAGCAGACTTCTTTTAATGTCATTAAAGCACTGAAAGAAAAAAAACATATCAATTATTTAAAAGCAATCTTTTCAAATAAGTTAAATTCCGAAAAGATTTATGAATTAGCGATATCTCAGCTAACTTCTAATATGGTTGATAAAGAAGCATGGATTAAACCTCTTTTGATTTTAATTGAGTATGATCTAACCGATCAATCTAATCCTATTTTATTAAAACTTAATAATGACTTGCACCTTGAACATATATTACCTAAAAAATATAAGACTATTGCAGAATGGAATCATATCACCGAAGAAGTAAAAAACAGATGGTTACATAGTATTGCTAATTTGACATTATTAAGCGGTAAAAAAAACATTGATGCTAGTAATAATCCTTTCAATGTCAAAATGATCGTATATCAGGGTAATCATACTAATAACACGACTGCATTTCGCCTTTCTCAAAAAGTATTAGATGATTTTAATCAAAAAACATTTAATCAACAATGGCATGAAGATGCATTAAAAGATCGTTATAATTGGATACTTGCACGATTAGAAAAATTATTAGCTATAGATTTTACATTAGTAAAGCAGATAGATACCCCAAAAATGGCAAAATAATGATCAATCAACTAATATGATGTGTAGGAATCAATTGTTGGTTATAGGAAATAGTCAGTTAAACTACTGTAATAAACTTTCATAAAATAAAATTAACGCCGTATCACCAACAAGTGATATGGCGTTAATATCATAAAGAAAATTATTATCAATTTGAATAAACGTATTACGGCCATTCATTCAACCGTTTGTAATACAAAAAGACCTCATGAAGCACTAACTCTCCCTGACATATCTTTATATATTTCTAAACTGCCTACACGGCAGTGAACCATAACCAACGTTTGTCCATTTTCGCCCTAGATTTCTAAACCGCCTACACGGCGGTAAACAATTTCATGATAGTTAAAGTATCAAAATAGGTATTTCTAAATATTGGCCTCGGCGACCTAATGACTAAGAAATAAAAACTAAGGTTTAAGGTTTGAGACGCAAACAACACCTGCTTCGGTTTTCGGGGGGTGGCTACCAATGCGGCCATCATCCAAGTTCACAGTGAACTGCTCGTGCCCCGTCACATCGCTCGTCCAATAATAGTTTAAGGGAAGAAAGCCAGCATCACCAGCACCATCACCAGGGGCAGTATAGTTGTAAAAGAACAAGTAGCCCCACTCGGAAGAAAAACCTGCATCAATATGACGCATGTAATGATTACCTGGTGAAGATGGATTAGCGCCTACTATAGATGGACCAAATTTTGTAACCGCATTGGTTAAATCCCTGACCCTTGGCATCTGGTAGCCTATATTATTACACCATGCTAAATGGTCACTATAGGTTCTCGTTCGAAAAGGAAGATGACCATCCCGCGCGACGAACCACTGCTTCAACACAAATCCATATTTTACTACCTCAATGCCATATCTATCTCTACCCACTAACTCAAACGTCTGCGGTAACTTTGGCTTAGCAATTGGATTAGGATGAGGATTGTCCCATTGATTTCTTGCATCTGGACCTGTTAGCACAACACGAAGTACAAGACTAGAATCATGAATCCAAATGTGAATACCTGGAAGAGGTGTCATTGTTGCGGTAATTCCCTCATGCGTAACTGGTTCCCATGTCAATTCAGAGAAACCTCCCGATATGACTAAATCAAAAAATAAATGATTCGCTCCTGTAGTTGGGAAATTGAGGTTGTATGATTCAGGATCGATTGATTGAACTAAGAAGCCCTTATCAGGATTCCATATGTCAGCAGGACCTGCGTATCTACCTTCGCTAAAATATAGATTCGGCCTTGCATAATGGATAACTGCCGACGGTATTATTATTGCATCACTACGATTACCCGTTCGAACCTTTTTGCCATTCGCCTGTACATTCCATAAAGAAGACAATAATAACAATATCAATACTAACGGAACTTTTCGGAATAATTTTGATAATAATTTGAAAAATAACTTTGAAGATATAAACGTGGCGGGGTTAAAAATCCAACTAGTGTGTTTATCTGATAAATTTAAGACATAGGTTTGCCATGTTTGGTGTTTGGTGTTTGGTGTTTAAAATGATAATGCATTACGGTTCACCTGTCAAGTAAATTAATGATTTATTTTAATTTTTATGTTTATTTGATTGTTTAATAAACTATTCCTTTAAGGAGGTTAAAGTATAGCCATTTTAAAAAAACTTGGCTAGCTTTTTATGCAATTTTTTAATTAGAATACGGTGTTAGGTTTTGTAAGTCTTAACTTTTGTGGAAATAATGAATATTGGTGATAATTTCTAAACCAAGGAATTAGTGAATTACCTAACAACCAATGAACATATAATCCTTACCATGTTATGGGATGTATTACGCCCATAAAATCGTTCAGGTAGATCATTGATTTTATTTAATTTTTTATTTTTATTAAAATCAACCAGTTATACAGAAATTTCTACTTTTATACAAAAGACCACCTACTCGACATTGAAGTGTCTACTATTGATGCACGTTTAACTTTACATTTTCTAAACTGCCTATACGGCAGTGAACTCAAGCTTTAAATCCGCTGTTCTTTTATTATTTTTCTAAACTGCCTATACGGCATTGAAGAACCCGTCATACGTATCAAGAATGCTGTATGATTTCTAAACTGCCTATACGGCATTGAAGTGTGATGAAACAACTTCGTAATCAGTTAAACCTTTCTAAACTGCCTATACGGCATTGAAGTTATAATTGGCGTTACAAACGCTTCAATATGCTTTCTAAACTGCCTATACGGCATTGAAGACGCTAACGCGGTGGCAACTATTCAATATGCTTTTCTAAACTGCCTATACGGCATTGAAGATTGAAAATGCGGTTATGCAGCTTCGAGAAGCTTTCTAAACTGCCTATACGGCATTGAAGGCTGGTTTAAAAAGAATAAGATGGAAATGGAATTTCTAAACTGCCTATACGGCATTGAAGGATTTATATTGACATTTTTCAAACAAATTTATTTTCTAAACTGCCTATACGGCATTGAAGTAGAATTTTATCTCAATAGTGCCTTATTGTAAAAGAGCATATTGCACTTTTCCCAATTTTTACCCTTTTTTTGAGTCTATTTTAATATCAATAATAATCAATATGTTAAAATCATCCCCAAAAAAAGGGTTAATGATTTAAAAATCAGGAACAGTGGCTGTTTGGCTTAATCCATAGCTATTAAATGTGCCTTGCACTGGCTCTGGGCATTTTTCTTGTTTTAACCACAAAATAAATCTTTGACCTGTACTTTTACTATTCAAATGAAGATGTGGGTATTGCAAATGAACGCTTCCCCACTTTTCAACCATTTTATTTTTCACTTCAGGTGTCCATTTACCTTGTGCTGTTAATCTTTTTTCTGCACGTCTTAACGCACTCTGACCTTTAGGATTAACACGACTCAAATGCAAATAGCCTTTTATCGTTGCCGGTACTGTTGTGATAGGCATCAATAAAGCATAATCACTTATCGATGATTTTTGCTGTATATCTGCTTTAAGTTTTTGCAATTCCTGCTCGGTACCAAATAGGCGAATCACTCCGCCTAATGTTCGGTGCACATTGTAACAAGGAAAACTAATTGCGATATTTCCTTGTTGATTAACCAAGATTTGGTGAAGTGACTGCATGACTTGATTAATCACGTCCACCTCGGTTATCTCAAT
Organism: Gilliamella sp. BG1; assembly: GCF_046635625.1. Classification (NCBI taxonomy): domain Bacteria; kingdom Pseudomonadati; phylum Pseudomonadota; class Gammaproteobacteria; order Orbales; family Orbaceae; genus Gilliamella; species Gilliamella sp. BG1. The sequence goes on from NZ_JBIDFG010000007.1 coordinate 58,693, forward strand.
TTGCGAAATAGCTCGCAGCTCTAAATAGTGTGAGTGCATATAATTTACTCCTTGCCACTAGCACCAAAAACACCACCACGAATTAATACCGCAATCACATAATGTTGTTGCTCAAGCAATGGTTTTTCACCTTTTAATACCCAATTATCAAACAAGGTATAAAAGTCTAATTTCTGTTTTGGTTGTCGGAAAGCATGCCCCATTGATGTCACCGAGCCATACGGTTCTATTGCTATTGGGAATTGAGCATTATCGTCATACCAAGTATCGATAGTTCGAATTGCATTGCTGATTTTTTGTGAATGCATGGCGGCTTGTTTGTTCTTCTCATACAATACTTTACTTTTAGTTTTGCTAGTATCTAGAATTAATTCTTGTGACGGGTAGACTTCTTGACCTAAGCCCATTTTCAGTTTGGCTTCAACGTTAAAAATCACAAACTCTTTACCACATAATCCTGCTTCAATCAGTGTAGCAAGATCATTCACCGATTTATCATCATAATCAAATGAGTTTAGTTGATATTGTTTAACATCACTGACTTCAATCATTGGTTTTTTTTCATCTTTTCGAGTAATCGAAAGGCTAATTTGCTCTGCTGCCATACGGTTACGCCATAACCAACGTCCACTTAAGATATTAATAGCATAACGCTTAGCTAGTGCTGTCAATCCTTGCGTTTGAATATAACCCTGCGTTGTTTTTTCTAGTTCTTTTTGATATTCGATATCATTACATACTGATGGTTTACCTAAAAATGGCAACACTTTACAGCTCCATGTAACTACCAAAGTATCTTTATCGGCATCTAACGAAGCGACATCTACCGTTTGTAAATTTGGTTTTTGTATTTCAGCATCTAATTTGGTTGGATCGTTTGCCACTGCATTTTTAAGACGATTTGAAATAGTACCTCGAACTGATTTTTCAGTAACTATAACAGGGGATAATTTATTGGTATCCGTACTACTTTGCTGTGCAAAAATTGCATCTGAAATATCAAAACTACGTTCAAAAGCAAGTACGCTTGCCGTTGTCATTTTATCTTTACTCATAATGTATTCCTTAGTCTATAATTTTCTAAATTTACTTAATTAGTTTCTTGATTGGTAATATAAATTTCTGCATCATTAGATTGCAATTCACTGCATTTATAACGCCAAAAAGCCTGTGATAAACTCTCTTTCAAGCGTAAGGGAAAGACCCATTTACCCAGCCCATAAATACACTCCACAAATTGCGTGGCATGCTCATTACTGCGCGCATGTTCAACCTTACCTGCTGAAAATAACGGTGAAATAGCTTGATAGCCCAAATGTAAAGGGACAAGCCAACCACGACCTTGCTTAACCGATGTGGTTTGCCAGTGATCTTTTTCTTGTGGATGATGATGCAACATCGCTGTTTCAATCAGGGCATCAAGCGCTGTAGCATTAGGATCTTGTTGCTGTAATTCAGCAGTAATATCTTGCAAATCTTGTGGTGCTTCAACTAAAACAAATGCGGGTAATAGTGCATTGATTAATTTTTTATTTGATTCTGATGCAGAATATAGTGCGACTGATTCAATATCAACAACCTGCCCACCAGCAACACGCTGCTGGTAAAGTTTTTGTTTCATCTGTTGGATAAATGCTTGCTGTTCATCTGCATCATCTAATGTTTCACGATCTTCAATTTTCACCTCAACAAGCAATGAAACATCTAGATGAACTCGCCCTTCTTCAATAATTGAACGAGTACTACCATTTTTAGCTAATGGATTGCGTGTTAATCGAAACGTATAATCGGCATAGTTGTTTGGTCGATAAACTTGTACATCACATTCATGACATGCAATTAACACGCCATCTAAGTAAATAGGATTTTCTGATTCAATTTTACGACTTAAAGCATGAATAGCGCCTAAAAACCCCGAAATAGCCGGGAATCCATACGTTAATGGGCTAGAAATCGCATTGGCATTATGGATTTTAACATGATCAAATAATAAATAATAACGTAATGATGCCATTAAAATATCCCCTCCCTTTTACGTTGACTTGCTTTTACCGCTGCATTAAATTCACGGCGCCATTCGCTAAATTCAGGATCAGCAAATTGCTTTTTAACATTTTTAAATTTTTCTTTTAAAGCATTTTGAACCCAAGTTGCAAAACGCTTTTCTAGACTTTGTTGCCAATCACCTTGTTCATACTGCTTTTTAAAATCCTCTTCATTCTCTAATTGGGCTCGCTGTGGATCAAGCCAAAGTTTTTCATCAAAATTGAGTGAATAATCACGACTCCAACCAGCTGGTTGAGTAGTTTGAATATAGCGAGCAAACTTAAGTAATAATGATAAAATCACCGCAAAAGCATCTTTACGATCATCTCGTTCTTCTACAATATTTTTTGGCGCTTCAACCATATCAAACAGTAATTTAAAACCAAATCGACAAAAATATTGCAGTGCATTATTGAAAATTGTTTCTTGTTGTTTAGAAATCGATGGGAATTGAGATTTTTGAAATATAGGAGGCATAGAGGGTAATAAAAAATTACGTCCTCCCTGACTACTAGTTAATTGACTGACACCTTGAGGATTACTTCCTCCCAGTTTAACTACGGCTAAGTCATGGAAAGAAAAATAAGGTTGATGCTCAACATCCTTTTTTTTACGTAATTCTCGTGCATATTTATTTTCTTCTGAAAATCGTGTTTGCACCTTCTCGTATAAGTAATTACACAATGAGCTAGGATGTAATGGAATTAACAATCGATAATTATTATCTTGCTTTGACAAATACGGTTCTTCATCATTCGGCCAATATAATTGCTTATTCAATTCCGAGGCTTTAGGTTTGTCAAAATCATTAAAGATCGCTTTTTTAAAATTAGCTAAATAAAGCGAGGCTTTTTGCTGATCGTCTGAAAGGGCGGGTAAAACACCTGGATGCCCATCAATAATCAATTGTAAAAATGTTATATCATCTTTAATAGATTGATTTAATAAAGAAAAAACATCAAGAGCAGCCGCATTTCCCGAACAATTTAATGAAAGCGTTAATGGGGTAGCCGACGATACGTAGTGCTTATTAATTGGTTTAGTTTGTGTTGAATAATTGATATTATCTCCAGAACTTGAAGAATGTACCTCTTTCGAAGTAAAATGACATAAAGAAATCCAAAATATTCTTCTTGTTGCCGCATCTTCCATCCACGTTTCAAATTCAAATCGCTTGGCTAATTCATCTAATTTTTGCTGAACTTCATTCACTGCGACCTGATCGCCTAACTCTTTTGCTTTTTCTAGCTTAGCGGTTTCACTTTTATAATTACTATTATTGGCAAGCCGTTGTTGCAGAAAATCTAAAATTACTTTTCTTATATCTTGCCAAGATATGTTATCCATTGACCCTCCTTATATTTTTGCAAATTCAAAATCAAAAAGGCTTATATCATCATATATAAGCCTTTTGATTTAATGCTATGCTGCTTTATATTTTAAATATAACTTCAATATATTTAATGCATTGTTGTTATAAACCCATTTTTTATGAGAATTTAAAGAGCGATACTTAGATTGTTCTAGTTCTAAATTTTTAATTAAATATTTGACTTCTTTAATCGTCGAAATATTTAGAATTTTCATTAGATCTCGAATTGAATAATCATTAATTTTTTTAACTTAATATTTTCAATTAAAATTTGACATTGAATTTTTAAAAATTTATTCTTAGACATAGTTTTGTCTTCCTATTATGCAGGGTTGATAAAATTCTAAACCTCAGATGCGGCAATATCTGGGGTTTTTTTGTATTTAATACTACAATTTTGTAGTACGTTGTTATGTAACTTAACATTACATTTATGTAATATAACTATATAAAAAAGATAAGTCAACAAATTTAATTTTGAATAGATTATAATAGGGGTAGCAAAACCAACAAAACATAAATAATTTATTGATTAATAATATAATATATATTATAAGGTGAATTATATAAATTAGTGTTCAAAAATAATTTAATATTTCTAAACTGCTTATACAGAATCATAACTAACTATAAATAATTACATAACTTTTTGTTATTTATCGCTGTTAAAGTTTATACTTCAGGTGCGTGAATATCTGAATTTTCTCTATATTTAATACTTCGATTTTGTAATGCGCTGTTACAAAAAATAAAATTACATTTTTGTAATATATCTATATGAAAAAGCAAAATCAATACATTTATAATTTTAAAAGAATTTAATAGGGTTAATTAAATTTAAAAAAACATAAATTAATAACTAAGAATGAAAACCGCCTATTCGGCGGTGAATGTAGAATGTATAAATCAATATTTGAAAAGAATTTAATATTTCTAAACTGCTTATACAGCAGTGTCATCAAGTATAAAAGAATTACCTCACTTTTACTAGCAACCATTATTCACCTGACGATATTTTGTCAAAAAGTTTCAGGTAACTATATGTTTCAGTATAAAAACTGATATTCTTTTATCCTTTCTTTTTATAAAATCCTAAATAAGGATGAAAACACCAACTGCAATTGCGATATAAGCTTACGCTACAAAATTCATTTGCTAAGCGATATGGCGTTTTATTTGGGAAATATTCGGTTACTTTTGCTATGGCTTGCCCGACACTATTAACTAGCCACGGTTGAATATTAGGATTAGCAAATGACCATTTTTTATATTCAATTATACTATTTTGTGTATCTTTACAGCACTCATCTGGTGTTTGCCATGCGATATCTGCATAGCTAAATTGATAATCGCCATCGTCGTCGAGTTGGCAAATATATTCATCTTGTGTCTTATCATTTCCTCTAAATGGCGAAATCGCCTGTAAATGCACACAATGGTGATGAGCTAAGCCTTGTTGCCAATAGCTGGTCACATAATTACTTTTACGGGCATTAATTGCAAAAAGATCTGCCATGACCTTATGTTCTAATTCAGCTAGCGTTAGCCCATCTTCAGGGCAGGACTTAATACGTGGAACCGCATCAATATTTACTAACTGATGAGCTGGAATTAGTTCATTTGTTTTATGGGTTTTCAGCAAGAATAATGGCTCTTCTTCAAACCCCGGTTTAGTAAAACAGGCTTTATCCGTACGATAATTAGATTCAATTGCTTTTAAATTCGAGCCTAATATGGCCACATTGGCCTTTTGTGCAATTTTTTGTGGCCGGTGACGCCAAACGCGTCCAACTAACTGAATAATAGATCGCATGGATGATGGTTCGACAATCGCCCAATCATAATCGTGATCACGCCCGACTTCGGTGACTGGTGTGCCAATCACAATAAAGATATGATTTTCTTTCTTGCTACCTTTTATAGCTTGACAAATTTCAGGTTGGTTAAATAGTGCCTGTTCATCACTGCGATTTAAAATTCTATCAAGTTTTTCTTCTAACTGGCTACGCAATAATAGCAGTTGTCGAGCATGATAAACCACGATATGAAAAGTAGTATCAGTAGGTAACTTCTTTTGTGCATAAATTTGTTCTGTAAGTGAAATAACATCTTCTGTATGGGCAAAACGCATTAAACCGATACTTACCTTTTTTTGTGATTTTTTATCAATTTGATGATGATCTTGGTGAAATTGATAAGCTTGATCCAATAATTGTTTAGCTAGCACACCATAATTAATTTTTTGGTTTTCTGTTTTATTTTCTTGGTAATTTAGTAGATCTAAGATATGCCCTTGGCGACGAACTGCGCTTTGTGCTAATTGCTGAATGCGCATTGCTACAAATTGTTGATGGTGATCTCGAAACGTTTTAGTATCAGCAATTTGTGATATCGACTGTTCATATTCATCAAACCAACCACATACAATGGTATTATCGGCATATTGGTTATTTTGATTCCAAATTTTTCGCCCTGCTTGGTAAGCATCAAATAATCCGGCAATTAAATCTGGCGTTAAGGTCGCCGATGACAGTAGTACTTTGCTACCAAACAATCCAGCTAAATGGACTAAACGCGCCAGCGCTGGCAAGTCGTGTTGATCAAAATCATCTGGCTCATCTAAAATCAAATCTGAGGTTAACAATCTTAACGTTGGTGCAATATATTTACCGCCTCGGCTACATTCGCTAGCTTGAATAATATGGTCAATTGTACATGTCACAATAGGCGCATAAAGTAATTGCCGTGCTTTACTGTCTTCGATAATAGTACCTAATTCACAATCAGCAATACCACTTTCTGCTACATCAATATATTCATCAAGTAACGATTCGATAGATTCACTACCTTGGTTTTCTGATTTTTTTTGAGAATCGTTTTGTTCAATGTCTTCCTTACTCAGTTCAAACAAGGTTTTTGTGGCTCGCCCACCCACTAAAATCGCCAGATGTTCATCACTTAAGTGTAATCTTTCTCTTAATGCTTTACCTGTTTGCAACGTTAAAACACGCAATCCCAATGCAATGGTAAAACGCACGCCCCGTTTTGGATTTGAAAGCGCATACATAATCCGCCCATTGGCTAAGGTTTTACCACAGCCAGTCGATGCCATGTTAACACCAAAAAAGCCACATTCATCAGATTGTTGTTGATAGCTTTTTGCTAAATCAAAAGCATGATTTTGCCATTGGAATCGTTTTATAGTTGTTCGTTTGGTAAAGGGTTTATGTTGATTAATTGCGGGTAATTCCGTAGTTATTTCTGGTAATAAACGAGCAAAGCGGGCTGAAAAATTAGCTACACCGATTAAATGATCATCTAAACGTTGCTTCGCTTTTTTTAGGTAATTCGTGTTAGCAATCAATATTGCTTCATTTTCTTTTGCCTCTTCACATGCTAAAGATAAACTTGAGTAGTTATGATCAGCCACCATTAAGCTTAAACGTGAAATATGCAATAAAAACTCGTCAATATTAGACAATTGCATTAAAGGCACATGATTTAGGGCTTTGGTTGTATAACGGCTTAGTTTTTTCAGCCAAGGCTGACTTAAGGTTATATCGCTTTTAAGCAGCCAAAAATCGTTGGGTGAAGCGTGTTGACTATGACTATTTTTAACCCATTTATCAATTGCCTTAAATGTTTTATAAAAACTTCGGATAGTTAAACCAGATATATCAAAATCTATTTTCTGTAAATTTTTAATATCACCCGTTAATGAATCCGGTAAAAACGGCATTCGATGATGCGACACAATGAGCCACGCAATCCATTGTGCCAATAACGGTAACTGCGTGAGATCATTTTTGTCGACTTTGGTTAGTTGCTGGTACCAATTAGGATTCTGTTGTCGATATTCAGTAAAATGCGCTAATCGATCAAATAAGGCTTCGTTCGTGGTGCAGCCTTGAATCATTAATAAAAATAATTGTAACGAAATCCACTCATGTCGGTAAGGATCAGCCGCCACAGCCGTTTCTGCTCGTAATTTAGATTGAAAACCAATCGTTGCTTTACCTAAATCATGAAGTAGTGCCGCTATGGTTGTAATTAATTGGATACTGGTTGCATATTGCCAACAATTTTCGCTGTCACTGCGTAAAATATTACGTTTAGTACGATTAGTTGGGACTCGTCCCTCTTGATTAAACTGACTGCGATCACCCACAATCCACAAAAGATCAGTTAAATTTTTACCATGTGTCCAATAACATGCAACAGCAGTATTTTTTCGTGCAGTTTTGCGTAATAATTTATAGAGCGTTTGTAGCCCTGCTTCGGTCATTGGGCTTTGCCATGTTCGTTCACCGCAGCGCTCAGCGAACTGATCGATAATCCGCCTTGTTTCAGTTAAGGCGTTTTTTTTGCATTGACTAACAAGTAAAATATTCATATTTGATCTGCTATCTGTTTTAAAGTATCAATAATCCTATCAAGTGCACCTAATTGAGCAAATTGCGCAATACATGCCATACGAAATTCTTTTTCACTATCGCCTTGTTTGGCTGATAAAAAGGCCTGAGGTAATACAATGCCATCTTTAATAATATCTGCCGCATCAAAAACTAATCCACCCCGGCGAGTTTTTCCGTGTAAAATAGCAAGTCCATGAGGGAGACCTAACACCCAACAAGCCGTTGCGCCAAGTCCATAGGCTAAATAGTTACCATGATCTAAAAATTGATTTGCAGGATCATGACTCTTGCCTCGTGTGCCTTGTTCCCGTTTAAATTTATCATCTTGTAAGGTTAATTGATTTGCCATGCTATAAAGACGTTTGCTAATTCGCCCTTCTGCGGCTAAAAGTGCTTGGCTATTATCAACATCGGTAAATTGTTGTGTTGCATCAGTAAGAATATGCGCTAACTGCGTTTTATCAATATCCCAATCAAATTGCGGCCAACACTCACTAATAATATTAAGCCGTGTTTGTTGCAATAATTTAGCTGCTTGTAATCGACGTTCATCATCAAACAAAAATTGACACCAGCTTTGTAGATATTCTGTCGGGCGATATTCACTTTGTGGCGAAAAAAATTGGCAGGAAAATTCAGATTCGGTTGATGAAAATAGAGGCGTTCCGCCTCCACCACAAAAGCCAATCATGACACCTGCCCGTGAAAGCTCTCGCACTGCCGCTTGCGTTAATGATGTTCCCGTGCCTAATAAAATACAGGTAGTATTAGCTATTGGGATATTCCAATATAACGATTGTTGACCTTGCTCAGTAACATACTCAACTCGCCCGCCATTAACCAAAACACGGCAATGCTCTAAATAATAAATATTGGCGCGCTTGGAATGCATGATCGTTTTTAGATCAGAAGAATGAATCATATCCATGATAATAACTAATTAAATTGATTGAAATATAGCAAATAAATTAACATTATTCTGTATCAAAAACGAGCATTTTATTGTTTATTAAGAACAATTGCATGGCTTCTAAGTTATTATATTGTGGATGGAATTTTTAAAGACGAGTGATACTCGTCTTTATCTTTGTGATTAGCAATAAAGTTGCTGTAATGGCGTTACAGTTTGTGCCGGATCGTAATCTAGCGCTGCAGTTGTAGCATAAGCAGCATTCATCGTGGTATCGTAATGTACCTTATATTGAATGGCACTTCGACGTAATACTTTTGAGGCTTCAATAGCTGCTCGCCCAGAGGTGGTATTAAGAATATAGCTATATTCGCCATTTTTTATATGGTCATGGATATTTGGTCGCCCTTCGTTTTCTTTTTTTACGACTTGGCATGGTATATTTGCTTGTTGTAATACCTTTGCCGTGCCAATAGTTGCATCAATACTAAACCCATGAGTAATTAACCGTTTAGCTATCTCTAACAGCCTTGTTTTATCCTGATCGCGAACCGATAATAATGCTTTCCCTGATTTTTTCATATTGGATAAACTACCTAGCTGGGCTTTAGCAAAGGCTTCAGCAAAGGTTTTACCGATTCCCATTACTTCACCAGTTGAGCGCATTTCAGGACCTAAGATTGGGTCGACGCCACTGAATTTATTAAACGGTAATACCACTTCTTTTACCGAATAATAAGGAGGAATCACCTCTTTAGTCACATTTTGCTTGGCAAGTGATTGTCCCGTCATCACGCGAGCCGCTATTTTCGCCAATGGTAAACCTGTTGCTTTTGAGACAAAAGGTACAGTGCGAGCTGCACGAGGATTGATTTCGATCAAATAAATTTGATTATCTTTCACCGCAAATTGCCCATTCATTAAACCTTTTACATTGAGTTCAAGTGCTAATTGTTTGGCTTGTTGTCGTAGTTTGTCTAAAATATCTGCAGTTAAGGTGTGGGTTGGCAGTGAGCAAGCAGAATCACCAGAGTGAATGCCTGCTTGTTCAATATGTTCCATAATGCCACCAATCAGGATTTGCTCACCATCAGCAATTACATCAATATCAACTTCAATTGCATCATCTAAAAAGTGATCAAGTAAGACTGGTGCATTATTTGATTCGCTTACCGCTGTTTTAAAATAACGCCTTAAATCTTGTTCATTATAGACAATTTCCATTGCTCGACCTCCTAATACATAAGAAGGTCTAACCACTAATGGATAACCTATTTTTTCTGCTTCAATGACAGCCTCGTTAATATCGGTCACTGTGGCGTTGACAGGTTGTTTTAATTTCAGTTTATCGACGACTTCTTGAAAGCGTTTACGATCTTCGGCTTTATCTATAGCATCAGGTGAGGTACCAATAATTGGTAGCCCTGCAGCTTCAAGCGCACGAGCAAGTTTTAGCGGTGTTTGCCCACCGTATTGCACAATAACACCATCTGGTTTTTCAACATGTGCAATTTCAAGCACATCTTCAAGCGTAACTGGCTCAAAATAGAGGCGGTCAGAAGTATCGTAATCGGTTGAAACCGTTTCGGGATTACAGTTAACCATAATGGTCTCATAACCATCCTCACGCAGTGCCAATGCCGCATGTACACAGCAATAATCAAACTCAATACCTTGTCCAATCCGATTAGGACCACCACCAAGGATCATAATTTTTTTACGGCTAAATTGAGGATTAGCTTCACACTCTTGCTCATAGGTTGAATAAAGATAAGCGGTATCTGTTGCAAATTCAGCCGCACAGGTATCAACACGTTTATAAACAGGGTGAATTTGATATTGATGGCGTAAATCGCGAACAGCTTGTTCTGTGGTATTAAGCAGTTTGGCGATGCGTAAATCTGAAAAACCTTTACGTTTTAATTGCCATAATGTTTCTTGATCAAGTTGCGCAAGTGATTGTTCCTTTAGCTTATTTTCAAGGTTAACCAACTCTTCAATTTGTACTAAAAACCAACGATCAATATTGGTTAGTAAAAAGATATCTTCTAAGTTGAATCCTGCCCTAAAAGCATCAGCAATATACCAAATCCGATCAGCGCCCGCTTCTTGGAGCTCATAACGAATTTTGGTGATATTTTTTTCATCAGCATAATTATCAATTTTAGGATCAAATCCTGAAGCGCCAACTTCAAGCCCTCGCAACGCTTTTTGTATTGATTCTTGGAAGGTGCGCCCAATGGCCATCACTTCACCAACTGATTTCATTTGTGTGGTTAAACGATCATTACAACCAGCAAATTTTTCAAAATTAAAGCGTGGAATTTTGGTGACAACATAATCAATTGACGGTTCAAATGAAGCGGGGGTTTTTCCGCCTGTTATATCATTAGATAATTCATCAAGCGTATAACCGACAGCCAGTTTAGCGGCGATTTTCGCGATAGGAAAGCCCGTTGCTTTCGAAGCTAAGGCAGATGATCGCGACACCCGTGGATTCATCTCAATAACAATTAATCGTCCTGTCTTTGGATCAACCGAAAATTGTACATTGGAGCCACCAGTTTCAACACCAATTTCACGCAGTACCGCGATCGAAGCGTTACGCATGATTTGGTATTCTTTATCAGTCAAGGTTTGTGCCGGAGCCACCGTAATTGAATCACCTGTATGAATACCCATTGGATCAAAGTTTTCAATTGAACAAACAATAATGCAGTTATCATTTTTGTCTCGAACTACTTCCATTTCATATTCTTTCCAACCAATTAATGATTCATCAATAAGTAGTTCATTGGTTGGCGAAAGATCAAGTCCTCGAGTACAAATTTCGTCAAACTCTTCGGTATTATAAGCAATACCGCCACCTGTGCCCCCCATGGTAAATGATGGACGAATAATGCAAGGAAAACCAACTTGATCAAGAACGGCGTAAGCTTCTTTAAGCGAATGAGCAATCCCTGAGCGAGCGGTATCAAGACCAATTTTTTTCATCGCCTCATCAAAGCGTTTTCGATCTTCGGCTTTATCGATAGCATCGGCTGTTGCACCTATCATTTCAACATTAAATTCTTTTAATACACCTTGTTTTTCAAGCTCTAATGCACAGTTTAACGCTGTTTGACCGCCCATGGTTGGTAAAATGGCGTCTGGCCTTTCTTGTTCAATAATCTTACGAACGCTTGTCCAATGAATGGGTTCAATATAAGTGGCATCAGCCATTTCAGGATCTGTCATGATAGTGGCTGGATTAGAGTTAACTAAAATAACACGATAACCTTCTTCACGCAGCGCTTTACAGGCTTGAGCACCAGAATAATCAAATTCACATGCTTGGCCAATAACAATTGGGCCAGCACAAATAATTAGTATACTTTTTATATCTGTTCGCTTAGCCATGATTATTGCTCCTACTTATAAATTTTAATTAACTCAATAAAGTGGTCAAAAAGTGATGCTGCATCATGAGGCCCTGGACTGGCTTCGGGATGACCTTGAAAACTAAAAGCCGGTTTTTGATTGTGATGAATGCCTTGTAATGAACCATCGAACAGTGATTTATGCGTCGCTCGTAAATGAGCTGGTAAGCTTGCTTCATCTACAGCGAAGCCGTGATTTTGTGCAGTGATCATTACCTTATTATTTTCTAGATCTTTAACAGGATGATTACCACCATGATGACCAAACTTCATTTTGATAGTTTTAGCACCACAAGCAAGCGCAAGAAGTTGATGACCTAAACAAATGCCAAAAATAGGAATATCTGTGTTTAAAAACTGTTTAATGGCATCAATCGCATAACTGCAAGGTGCAGGATCTCCTGGACCATTAGATAAAAAGATCCCATCGGGCTTTAAAGCAAGGACTTGTTTTGCTGTCGTTTTGGCTGGTACAACAGTTAATTTACAACCACGCTCAACTAACATTCGCAAAATATTATGTTTTACACCAAAGTCGTAAGCAACAACGTGATATGGTAATTGGCTTTCTGGTTTTGGAGCAGGCTGTTGCTGTTGCCTTGTCCATATGCCTTGTGACCAAATATAACTTGTCAAACAAGTCACTTCTTTGGCTAAATCAAGCCCACTTAATCCTTTAAAATCGATCGCCTGCTGTTTAGCTATTTCGGCTTTTTCAAGTAAGGTCGTTTTGTCCGTTGCTGTTATGATGACGCCATGCTGTGCACCTTTTTCACGCAAAATACGGGTTAAGCGCCGCGTATCAATATCCGCAATGGCAATAACATTATGTTTTTTTAAATAGCTAGAAAGACAGAGTTCGCTTCGATAGTTGCTAGCTAATAATGGCAAATCACGAATAATCAAGCCTTTTGCATAAACTTGGTTCGATTCGGCATCGGTATCATTCGTTCCTACATTACCAATGTGCGGGTAGGTTAATGTAACCAATTGCTCACAGTAAGACGGATCGGTAAGAATTTCTTGGTAACCTGTCATTGAGGTGTTAAATACCACTTCCCCAACTGTTTGACCATCAGCACCAATTGATTTCCCGATAAATTGCGAACCATCTTGTAACATAAGGAGGGCATAAGTTTGCATGACTAAAAGATCCTTTGAATGAATTATCATGAATTTTGAATAAAAATTCAATTTTACCTAGCTACAAAGATACAATATTTGGTCATTTTATTACACTTTTTTGTACAAAAAAAGCAATATTATAAAAATTATTTTAATAATTAAGTCTAATTTTTGAGACTTATCTCAACATAAAGGTAAAATGTTAGGGTTATTATGATGTTTAACTTGAATTTGCATAATTATTCAAATAGAATCATTTACATCATTACGGTTATTAGGAGCTATATCATGCACGGTTTTTATCAGCGTCATTTTTTACGATTACTTGATTTTACCCCTACCGAAATCAATCAATTAATTAATCTTGCTATCGAATTAAAACAAGCCAAACAACAAGGGCAAGAACAACAACATTTGATTGGTAAAAATATTGCATTAATTTTTGAGAAAGACTCCACCCGTACGCGTTGTGCTTTTGAGGTTGGTGCATTTGATCAAGGTGCAAATGTCACTTATTTAGGGCCAAGTGGTAGTCAAATCGGTCATAAAGAATCAATTGCGGATACCGCACGCGTGCTGGGTCGAATGTATGACGGTATTGAGTATCGTGGTTATGGTCAAGAGATCGTTGAAACATTAGCCCAATATGCTGGTGTACCAGTATGGAATGGCTTAACGACCGAAGCACATCCAACCCAAATTTTAGCCGATTTTATGACAATGAAAGAACATATAGGCAATCGCCCATTAAGTAGCATTAAATTTGCCTATTTAGGCGATGCCCGTAATAACATGGGAAATTCGTTAATGGAAGGTGCGGCTTTAATGGGAATGGAAATTCGTTTAGTTGCACCAAAGGCCTGTCATCCCGAAGCCGAACTCGTACAAAAGTGCCAAGATATAGCAAAAAATACGGGTGCAAAAATTATCTTAACCGAAGATGTTGCCAAAGGAGTTAAAGACGTCGACTTTTTATATACTGATGTATGGGTATCAATGGGTGAGCCTAAGGAAGTTTGGGATGAGCGTGTTAAATTATTAACACCTTATCAAGTGAATGAAAATGTTATTAAACTTACCAATAATCCAAATGTCAAATTCATGCACTGTTTACCAGCTTTTCATGATATGAACACTACCGTCGGTAAACAGATGGCAGCTCAATATGGTTTAACCAATGGACTTGAAGTGACTAATGATGTGTTTGAATCTGAACATAGTATTGTTTTTGATGAAGCCGAAAACAGGCTACATACCATTAAAGCGGTAATGGTTGCAACATTAGCCAAAGATGAATAATATTGTCATAATCAATACTTAAATGCTTAGCTAAAAAATTAGGCACTTTCTTTTTGCCGGCTTAATGTCGGCAAATTTTATTTAAAAGAATATTGGATTATGACAAAACAAGAACGAAATAAAGATTTTAAAAAATTCCTCAAGTTAACCAATCCCATTCATTTTTTAGCTGTAGGACTAGGTAGTGGTTTATCTCCAATTATGCCCGGAACAATGGGATCGTTAATGGCGATTCCACTTTGGTTATTATTTTATGGTTTACAACCAGCTTTATACTGGGTATTTATTTTAGTGACTTTTATTTTTGGTTGTTTTATTTGCCAAAAAACATCGGATGATACCCATACGCACGATTCAGGGCATATAGTATGGGATGAATTTGTTGGCATGTGGATCACCCTATTTTTTATTCCACAACTTTCTGTTATGTGGATTGCGATAGCCTTTGTAGCATTTAGGATTTTTGACATGGCAAAACCGTGGCCAATTCGTTGGTTTGATAAACGTATACCTGGCGGTTTTGGTATTATGGTGGATGATGTGATTGCAGCTATCTTTTCATCATTCACCGTTTATATCATGACATTGGTTATTTAAGATGTAATCTTATACTAAAACGCATACTTTCCTGAAAGTTTTTTACAAAAGTAGATTAAAACATCTTTTGCGACCATCCTAACTTAGTCGAAAGATTATTAAAATAATCATAATCTTTGGTATGAATTAAATTAAATTCATATAAAGATCGGCGAATAATCACATCTTGCGTTGGTTTGACCGGTAAAATAATTTGGCTATCACAGGCAATATTTAAATCAAGCGCAGTAGTTGGAAATTTAAGATGAATTGGGTTATTGCCTTTGATAACCAAAGGTCTAACTGCTAACGAATGCGGAAACATTGGCGTAATAATTAATGCATCTAAATGAGGCGCTAAAATAGGGCCTCCAGCCGATAACGAGTAAGCGGTAGAGCCTGTTGGCGTTGCAATAATTAACCCATCAGCTCGCTGTGAAAACGCATTACGTTCATTAATGTAAACATCATAGTCAATCATATGCGCTACAGTGTTAGGAGTGACGACAATTTCGTTTACGGCGAAACTCGAATTAATCAAATTACCATTATCATAAATGGAAACTTCTAATAAAAAACGAGGATCATCCTCATATTCACCGGCAATAACAGGACTTAATTGTTCAATTACTTGTTCATGCGAGATATCCGTTAAGAAACCGAGATTACCTCGATTAACACCAATCACTTTGATTTTATAGTGTGACAAGTACCTAGCCGAACGTAGCATATTTCCATCACCCCCCACAACAATGGCTAGGTCAGCTTGTTCACCAATTGTTTCTAACGAAGCATAATGGCTAACAGGAAATTGAATATGATCCGCTAAGCGATCTTCAACTAGCACATGAATACCAAGACTAACAAGCCAATCATAAAGCACTTGATGAGTTTCGATTGCCTCTAATTTACGAGGAAGCCCAATGAGACCAATGCATTTAAAAGGTGTATTCATAAAATATCCTTGTTATTCTTTTATATAACGATATGTATTTTTTCGTCACAGGTCAAAAAATTACATATCAATTTACTGATAAGCTTGTAATCATAAAAATTGTCCCCATAATAACCGTAATTCACTAAGTTTTCGACTACATTATTTGGAGTACCTTATGACAGAGCAAGATAAAAATATGTCAGAAAATGAAACTAACATTGACACACCAGCTGAAGAAACAACAGAGCAAGAAGCTCCAGCGCAACCAAGTCTAGAAGAGCAATTAAACGCAAAAGATGCACGTATTGCAGAGCTAGAACAAGCATTACAGTTGGCTAAAAAAAATGAAAGCGAAGCCATGATTCGTGCGCGAGCTGAAATTGATAATGTTCGTAAACGTGTTGAACAAGATGTTGATAAAGCTCGTAAATTTGCACTAGAAAAATTCTCTAATGAATTATTACCCGTTATTGATAATTTAGAACGAGCTTTAGAATCTACAGATAAAACCAACCCTGAGCATAAAGCTACTGTTGAAGGGCTAGAACTGACATTAAAATCATTCCTAGATACTGTCAAAAAATTTGGTATTGAAGTGATTAATACTGAAGATTCACAACTAAATCCTGATGTGCACCAAGCAATTAGTATGGTTGAATCACCAGAACATCAATCAGGTCAAATAGTAAATACCATCCAAAAAGGCTATACCTTAAATGGCCGGTTAATTCGTCCTGCGATGGTAATTGTTGCTAAATAGTTATCTTTAGATAGGTTAACCGCCAATCACTGTGGCGGTTAATTTTATTGATTCCGTTGCTCCTCACGAGCAAGTTTCTTCATTTTTTGTTCAATTCGTTGACGTTTTAATGGTGAAAGGTAATCAACAAAAAGTTTACCTTTTAAATGATCCATTTCGTGTTGGATACAGATAGCAAGTAACTCATCGGCATCAATTTCGTAAGGATTGCCATGGCGATCTAGGGCTTTAATTTTGATTTTTTCTGCTCTTGGCACAAATCCACGACAATCAGGAACCGATAAGCACCCTTCCTCAATACCCGTTTCACCTTCTTGGCTTATCACTTCAGGATTGATGATCACATAAACTTGGCTTTTATCTTCTGATACATCAATAACAATAATTTGTTCATGTACATCAACTTGGGTTGCTGCAAGCCCAATACCATTTTCGTCATACATGGTTTCGATCATGTTATCAATGATCGTTTGTAGCTCAGGGGTGAACTTGGTAACAGGCTTAGCAACTTTGCGAAGTCGCTCATCAGGAAAACGTAATACCGGTAAAATAGCCATAAATTCTTCGATCTACTCCTCAAATT
Source organism: Gilliamella sp. BG1 (assembly GCF_046635625.1). Lineage (NCBI taxonomy): Bacteria > Pseudomonadati > Pseudomonadota > Gammaproteobacteria > Orbales > Orbaceae > Gilliamella > Gilliamella sp. BG1. Next base: position 76,135 of record NZ_JBIDFG010000007.1, read on the forward strand.
TCGGGTTTATTCAAACTATTGCTCATTGTAAACATTTATCATACTGATGAATAGCCCTTGTTGGCTATTGGTAGTATTTATCTTATCAATTCAAGATATCTAAATCATTTAAAACGAGTGCGGAAAGATTATGATGAGTAAATATGAATTCTTATTAAGAATTTCAATGGTTGGATATGGAAAACAAAATATTTTTGAAAAAATTGGACAGCTTTTTGCTAACGGTTTACCAAGTAGCATACAAAATGTGTCTTGTTTGTTAAATAAACTAGGATTGTCGGATGTTCAATTAGTGCGTTTTTATGAAACATCATATCTTCATTTAGAACCAATACTTCAATGGTTAGAATCACCCCACCCACAAAAACACCTTATTGCTTATTGTGATAACGATTATCCTTTATTACTTAAACAAATTTGTTCTCCGCCTTTATTGTTGTTTGTTTTAGGTAATCGACAGTTATTACATTCACCTCAATTAGCCATGGTTGGAAGTCGTGAATTTAGTGAATATGGAGCACAGTGGGGAAGATATTTTGCTAGTGAATTAGCTATTAATGGTTTAACAATTACCAGCGGTTTAGCGCTTGGATTAGATGCTATTTGCCATCGTGGCGCACTTGAAGTATCGGGTCATACCATCGCAGTGTTAGGCAGCGGTTTAGCAAAAATTGCACCAAGATCAAATTTAAACTTAGCCAATGATATTTTGGAGCAAGGTGGGGCTATTGTGTCCGAATTTTTTCCATTTGAAAAAGCCAGATCCGTCTATTTTCCTCGTCGGAACCGAATTATTAGCGGGTTAAGTTTAGGAACTTTCGTGGTTGAAGCTTCAGAAAAAAGCGGCTCGTTAATTACTGCGCGCTATGCACTTGAACAAAATCGAGATGTATTTGCCTTACCAGGTGATATTAACAATGAAAACTGTAGTGGAACTCACTATTTAATTAAACAAGGCGCTTATTTAGTTTCTAAACCAGTTGATATTTTAGAGCATTATTATAGTTATTTATCAGTAGTAAATAGCTCGTGTAATCAGCTTAAAGAAGAACAGAATAATTCTATTTTGTATCCTGAAATTTTTGCTGTGATTCATCATCAACCTATCCCTGTTGATATTATTGCTCAACAAGTAAATATGTCGATTTCAGAAGTGAGCGTCAAATTATTAGATATGGAACTAGAAGGTTTAATAAAGACGGTAACAGGTGGTTATATTCGTAATCGAGTGATTTAAAATTAAAGATTTTTTGTCAAAAAGTTTCCGGTAATTATACGTTTAAGTATAAAAACCGCCGATAAGTACCAGCGGTTCACACTATTTTTTATTTATCTTCAATTTCAAGAGCAATTTCAGATAAGATGATACCTGTGTTATCAGCATAGACAAAATCACCTGAGAAAAAAGTCACTCCACCAAAATTAACACGAATATCAATTTCACCAATGCCTTGATCTTCAGCACCAACAGGAATAGCAGCTAGAGCTTGAATGCCAATGTCGGCTTCAGCTAGATAATCAACTTGGCGAACAGCACCATAGATAATTATTCCTTCCCATTGATTTTGAACAGCAATATCTACTAGCTCTGCATCAATTAGCGCTCGACGAACAGAGCCACCCCCATCAATAACAAGGATTTTTCCTGAGCCGTCTGATTGCAAAATTTCGTATAGTAAGCCGTTATCTTCAAAACATTTAACTGTTACAGCTTGACCTGAAAACGATGCTACGCCACCAAAATTACTAAATATTGGTTCAACTACGTTAACATCTTCTGGGTAATAATCGCAAAGAATTGAAGTATCAAACTCCATTATCAAGTCTCCTTTTGCTGTGATATATAAGTTTATTTAGTATAACGCTAATGCCAAGTAAAATGATATTAAAATTAAATAAACGTGAACTAGCTCAAAATAATCCCCAAACAATAAAGTAAATTAGTCAATAAAGCAAGTTTGACCATCTGTAATAATAAAGGTACCCCTTCTTTGTGCGTATTAAATTGAAAAACCATATAAATATGCTTAATAAATAACGGTAATGTTAATATAAACAAACCGCTCCAGATTGTTTGTAATTTATTGTATGCAAATAAACTTAGCGAACAAAATGCTATGAGTAATAGCAATAAATGATAATATCGCCCCATACATTTACCAATCATTACCACTAAAGTACGCTTATTACTTTTTCGATCTAGTTCTATATCACGAAGGTTATTGATATTAAGCACAGCAACGGATAACAAACCACAGCCTAAAGAAGGTAAAATAATGGATAAAGAGAATACCTTAGTTTGCAAGTAGAAACTACCCATGACACCAATCAAACCAAAAAAAGTAAGTACTGATAGATCGCCAAATCCAATATAGCCGTAAGGTTTTTTACCTATTGTATAAGTTATTGCGGCAACAATAGATAATAATCCTAATAATATAAAAATAAATAATTCATAAATATTATTACAAGCAAATATAAGCAAAATCAGCCCAAATAAAATACATAAAAAAATATTAATCCATAGCGCTATTTTTAGCTGCTTAAGTGTAATTAAGCCTAATTGTATACCTCGATTATGAGCAGTAAGATTGTTTTGATCGCTACCTTTAATTTCATCTCCGTAATCATTGGCTAGATTAGAAAGAATTTGTAACAATGATGCTGTAATTAATGAAAACAGTAGTATCCAAAAACTAAATTGATGTTGCCAATAAGCTAGTGCATTACCTACTAATATCGCAGAAAGAGAAAGAGGTATGGTTTTTAACCGTAAACTAATAATCCATGGGTAAAATTTATTGTACATTCAATAACTGTATTATTTTTAGTGAAAACTATAAATCATAATAACAGGAATACTGAATTAATTCACTGTGTTAGTAATAAAAAGCTCCTTCAGTAAAACTCAGATTATTTTCCGTATATGCACTTTACCCATATTTATCATTTAGCTACGCATTTTTGAATATCGAAACGTTTTCATTTTTCTAAATATACTTCTAACTTTTCCTTCTCGTAAGGCTGATATGAAAATACCTAACGAGCTATATATTACTCCTAGTAAAAGTATCATAAATATATTTAGCCAGTTATCTGATAAGCTTAACCCCATTTGATTCACTCCTGCAATCATATTGGTTGCCCAAGTTGAAGGTAGAGAATAAGAAACACATTGCACCCATAATGGCATTGCATCAATAGGCCAAATGGTTCCTGAAAGATAGAAAACAGGTGTGGTTAAAAATGCTAATGTAAGATATATCATCTCAGTACGGCGTAAACATTCTGTTAGTAATTTGCTCAAACCTAGCGCACCAAGCAATAATAGAAATGTCATGATTAATATTTCGGGAATGCTAGCTAATTGCCGATAACCAAGTATCCAAGGCCATAAACCAAATAATACAATAGATAAAAATAACCAAATAGGTAATAACCCACATAAACTGCCAAAGACAACAATTTTAGGCGGTTTGCCTTGAGGTAGCGAATTTAAAGTGATATTAGTACGAGTTGAAGCAATTAAAAAAGAGTGTTGTAGCAACATGACTAACAAACCTGGAAAGGTAATGGCGGCAAAACTGATGCCTGCATTATAAAGTGGTTCGGTTTGACCTTTTATAGGTGATAAAATAATATTGATCTGTTTATCTGAAAATCCGTTATTACGCATTATTTTAGTATTATATTCAGTCAATATCTGCTGATATATCCCTTTTATATCAACTTGTATTAAACCATTAGCTAAACGACTTGAAGCATCACCATATGCAGGAATTGTAACTTCTTCACCATTTATTAGACGCTTTTCAAAATCTCTTGGAATTGTGATCACAGCAAAAAGTTTACGATTATTGATATCATCATAAGCTTGAAGAGAGCTTTCATAAATAATCGTATCAATTTTTGAACTTGTTTCTAATGAGCGAATTAAACCACGGCTTGTTGGAGTATGATCTTGATCAACAATTGCTATCGGTAAATTAGTGATAGTTCCATTAATATAAACAAGGCTCATTAATGATACTGACAACAGTAACAATAACCACATTGGTCGTCCTAACAGATAAAAGAATATTTTTATAAATGAAGACCAAAATATTTTAATCATCTAAATTTATCCTCTTACTGTGAATGTAAACGTCTTACTAGACGCTTTCTGACTAATACGGTAATAATAATTGGATAGATCATTAAAATTCCGCATGTTTTTAACACCGACAAATAACTAGAGTGACGCAAAAACAGATCGAACAGTTTATTTAGTGCATAAGTTAATGGTTCAAGCGAAGAGATAAATCTAGCAATCCATGGCATGGATAGTTCAGGTACAACAACACCAGAATAAGTTAATGCAAGTCCAACTAAAATACCTATATAAGTATAGGCATCAATAGGAGTTTTAGTAAAAGTGTATAGCAAAATACCAATGCTTTGTGCTGCAATAACATAGAAAAATACCACTATCATCATGGCAAACGGAGAACCTGATACACGCGCATTAGAAAACAAAACGAGCATAGCAATTTCAAAAATAAGCAGCATAGTAAACCAAATTGTATAAGGTGCTAATTTCCCTAAAACAAAAGGGTAGCTAGGACGAGTTCGCTTTGGCAACTGTGCTAAAATGTGAATTGTTGTGGTTACAACAAATAGCTGCAATAAATGCACTACTGCGGAAAATTGTTGGAAGTACATTGAGTTACCACTAGCATTAAATAAACCATCATAATTAAAGTTAACTTTTGCCAATGGGGGAACTGGCATGCCAATACTCGTAGCCATGGTGGTTCGATATTGGGTATTGATTGTTGCTATCAACCCAGAATAATCCATGATCGAATATAATCCAGCACTATAATATAACGCATTATAGTAAAGCATTGGTGTAGGTTGGCGACCTGATAATACATCCGCTTCAAAATTAGGTGGAATATAAAGTAGCGCATAAATTTTTGCTTTTTGCAGATCACGCTCAGCATCAAAAAGTTGGCTATCATAATTGATAAGATCTGCATGTGCTGCAGCATTAAGATTACGCACGAGTTCGCGTGATAAAGTACTCTTATCTTGATCAATATAACCTACTGGTAAATCATATAATACACCTCGATAAAAAATACTACTAATTAACACAAAGATAATTAGTGGCATAATCCACATTAACCAGTGAAAGGTAAATCGCCTAAAAATTTGTGGTATTTCGGCGTTAAACGCCTCTTTAAAACGATGCCAGAAATCTAACATTATTTGTCTAGCTTCCATAATGTGCTCATACCTGCACGTAAACCTTCAACAGGTGCAATAGGATAGAGTCTTACTTCAAAGGTTTTTAAATCAAAATCTCCTGTTGCTCTTGTTGCACGTTTAGTTGCATAATCGCCCATTGGTGCTATATAACGAATTTCGGCTTCAATTTCTTTGTGATTGAGTGCAGGTACTTCAAGTATAATATGATCACCTTTGCGAATATTAGACATAATATCTTCACGCAAGTTAAATACAAAATAAGCTTGAGGTAATTGAATCACTGTTAACAATGGGCTGTTAGCATTAAACAATTCGCCGACTTCAGCAGGAATAGAACCAATTTCACCTGCTACTTGCGCTTTAACTTGTAAATCATCATATTGTATTTGTAGCTGTTTAAGTTGCTCTTCAGCTTCTTCCAATTTGGCAGCATAAATTTCACGTTGCTCAATACGATCTCCATTTTTAGCTTGGTCTAAATTAGCTTGTGCTGATTGAACTTGTTGAAAAGCTGAGTCACGTGTTTTTAAAGCATTATCTAAGATAGATTGAGAAACATAACCTTTGGCCGAAATAGCTTTGTTACGCTCATATTCTTTGGAAGCATTATCATATGTTACCTTTGCTTGCTCAAGAATTGCTTCATAATAACGAATGCTTTCTTCACGAGTTCCATGCTCCGAAAGTGCTAATTGAGCTTTTGCTTGGTCTCGCGCTGCTTCAGCCGCTTTGACTTGAGCTAAAAGCTCAGGGCTATCGAGAGTAATAAGAATATCACCAGGTTTAACGTCATCACCTCGATGAACATGAATAAATTGCACTCTACCTTTGGCTTTAGAAGCAACGCTAACATTCGGTGCATCAACTTCTCCTTGTAGGATAAACTGACTATTGTGTGAGCGAATTAAAATCGTCATTGATATTAAAATAACGATTAACGCAATAATAGTAAAAACTTTTTTGTTCATAAAATTTTGTATAGAGTGGTATTAAAGAGATAAGAAATAGAGAATTAAAATTATTATATACTTTGTAAAATAAGCATATGTAAAATTTACTCTCTCCCATTATACGAAAATTGCTTTATTTACACAAAGCATATCAATTTAATTTAAAAATGAATTAATATCAATACTAAGTTATTATAGTGGTAACTGATTTTTTATATCTACTTAAAATAAATTTTATTAATTATAAAATGATACTTTAATAGGTTTTATTTATAAGTGATATTAGTCAAATAAAATAGATAAAAACCTACTTATTTAGTAAACTATTAAAAAATAAAAATTTAAGGTATTTAATATGGTTAAAATAATTATTATTGGTGGTGGCGCAGGAGGATTAGAATTAGCAACTGATCTCGGCGATAAATTAGGGAAAAGTAATCAAGCCGAGGTTACACTAATAGATAAAAATACTTATCATATTTGGAAACCTTTATTACATGAAGTTGCTACTGGTATTCTAAATGAGCAAGCTGATAAAATTGATTATGCTGAACAAGGACAACAACACCATTTTCAATTTATTCAAGGCACGTTTACTAATCTTAATCGTGAAGAAAAGCATGTTATTATTGAGAATTCAAATAGTGAATCTATTTCTGTACCATATGATACATTAGTTGTGGCAATAGGAAGTACTTCAAACGATTTTGGCACACCTGGAGTTAAAGAACATTGTATCTTTTTAGATGACCAAAACGCTGCAATTCGTCTACGTGAAACACTGATTACAAAATTTGCTAGTTTTTGTTCAATTATTGATGAACATGAAACGACGACTGAAGATAAAATTCGTATTGCTATTGTTGGTGGTGGCGCAACAGGTGTTGAATTAGCTTCTGAGTTACCTCATATGGTTGAAACATTTGGCAACTGTGGTCGTAATAAAATGTGTTCTGATTTGCTTGATGTATCTATTATTGAAGCAACTGACCGTATTTTACCTGCTTTACCTGAAAAAACGGCATTAAATATTACCGATACCCTTCAAAAACGTGGTATTCATGTATTAACAAAAACCATGATAACCAAGGCGGAAAGTAACGGCTTTTATCCAAAGGAAGGCGATATTATTAGCGCAGATATTATGATTTGGACTGCAGGTGTAAAAGCGCCAGACTATTTAAAAGATATTGCTGGTTTAGAATCAAGCCGTTCGAATCAACTGGTAGTTAAACCAACATTACAAACAACGCGCGATGATAATATTTTTGTTATTGGTGATTGTGCTTATGCTATGCAAGACAGCGGCCGAGCCTCACCTGCTACAGCACAAGCCGCACATCAAATGGCAAAAATATGTTATGAAAATATCATTAACATGTTAAATAATAAACCAATGAAGTTATTTAAATATACAGATAATGGTACAATTATTTCTTTGCATGATACAGCTCAAGGTGTGGTTAAAATTGCTGGTAAAGGCGAAATGAAAGTTAAAGGTTTTTTTGCTTTAATGATCCATCGCTTGTTGTATCGCATGCATCAAGCAAGTCTGTTAGGTATTGTCAAAACAATTCGATTTGTTAAAGCTAGCAAAGAGGTGTATAAAAATAAATTTGCCTCTATTTTTACTCATCAAGACTAGTTTCCCATTTAGATAGCTACTTACAAATACTATTTTATAAGTAGCTATTTTATAATTTATAACATTATTTACAGGTAAGGGGAATTTAATACGTTTTATTATATTATTTATGCTGTCTGTCTCTAGTTAGCTTTTTAGTATTGCTAGTTATAAACCTCAAGATAGTGATTTTATTTTTCCATCCACACAATCAACAAAGTCTGGCTATTGAACAAGCAACAAACTCTCCATACATTCATATGGTAATTATTTTTAATACAAATGGTAAGCCATATATTTTTGAAACGGCTAATAAAGTAATTTATACACCACTAACTAGTTGGGTTTCACGTGGTAAAATAAAAAATTACGTTATCATACGATTAAAAAATCACAATTTATCTAGGATGTGTTTATCTTTGATGGCAGTTTTTAAATGACATAGTGAACGTTATAATAATTTTGCCAAAAATAACCATAACTTAGTTCATTATACCGTTAACAATGTTAACAGGTAAGCAGTGGGAAGGAAAACGCGACTGAAAATAATGAAAAGTACGAATCGAGTTTATAACAAAACAGAATATAGGGTGACATTTGAGGAAATACTGTTCCAAATAAGAACAGGTATTTCTTGGCGAGATTTGCCGACTACATTTAGTGAATGAAATACAGTTTATAGATGTTTTAATTTATGGTTTAGAAAAAAGTATATTAATGTATATTATCAAATAATTATTAAGTATAGCTGATTTCGAATGGGTTTTCTCGATGATCTATTGTGCAAGCACATCAACATAGCTCAGGTGCAATAACTCAGCATTTAGAACAAATAGGAATTATGCAAGCATGTTATCGCTGATATTTATACTTTTGTGGCTACCAATGTATTGTTGATTAATATATAAACACAAAAGATCAGCAGTCTATAATTACAACTTAATTTTTACATGGTACACTTTGTGGCGTCATCTACAAGAAATCAATTTAGGTAATAATATGAAAAAACTAACTATACTGATATTGTTAATGTCATGGCCACTAGTATCTTTAGCCAAAGGACCTAATTGTTATACTTGGCCTATGAACATGACCATGGTTTGGATGAAAAATGAAAAGATAGTAGATATCCAAGACTTGGATGAATCAAAAACCAAAATAATGCAATTGGCCTCAGAGAAAATAAAAAAAGATTTATATACGCAAATTTATCACTTTGTTTTTTATGATAAGAATGGTAATAGTTACGAAGTTATTACAAAAAGCCAAGCATCATACGAAGAATGTTCAATGAGTGATGTGAATAAATATCTAATATCCAAAAGCCAAGTTCATCAATAGGTTATCTAATAATAGGTAAGTAAACTCGGTATTTTAGACTGTTTTTAGTCAACGATATAAGTAATATAGGTAAAAAGAATAATTTAAGGTAATTATATGAAAAAGCTTTCTTTATTAATATTGTTAATATTATGTCCAATTCTATCCTTTGCTAAAGGGCCAGATTGCCATAATCATGCTCTGAATAAGGCTAAAGAGTGGTTAAAAAGTAGTAATATAGTGGAGATTGAAAACTTGAATCAATCAAAATTGAGAATAACACTTTTAGCATCTGAACAGAAAAGTAAGGGTTTATATACACAAATTTACCACTTTGTTTTGTATGATAATCAAAATAAATCTTACGAAGTCATCACAAAAAATGAAGATTCTGATAAAGAATGCTCAATAGGTAACGTTGATAGTTATTTAGTAGCAAAACGCCAGGTTGATTATTTTGATTAATTAGTGAAATTACTAAAGATTTCAGACGTGTTTAACCAAACTATATTATTGCTTTATCAATTAGTTAGCTAAATGAATACGGCAAGACAAAAAATTAAAGGTTGTAAAATGAAAAAAAATTTCTTAATTATTGGGCTAATAATGTGGCCTATAATCTCTTTTGCTAAAACACCTAATTGTGCAAATGCTTTCATGAATAATGCGGCTTGGTGGATGCAATATGATGGAGGAATCGTTGAGATGGCTGATTTAGATCCATCAAAAACAACAGTAACATTATTGGCATCAGAAAAAAAGAAAAATACAAATAATATGATAAAGAAAAAATATGTATATACCCAAATTTATCGCTTCGTTTTTTATGATGATAATGGCAATAGCTATCAAGTTATAACAAAAGGTGATGCGGTAGAAGTTAACGAAAATGATATTACTGAATTTTGTTCAGCTGGATTGAGCAACGTTTATTTTGTATCGAAAAATAATTTAAGTGTAGATAGTAAATAATTCGATTGATTAACTAATCTTTTTTAGCTTTAATTTGGATATAGAATGGGTACAACTCACAAGTAAATGTTGGAAAGTCCTTTAGCAATCAACTTATCGGAAAGTTAAAAAAGGCTACTTGTAATACAAAATAGCCTTTTGTGTATGATAAAAAATCAAAAGCAAATTATTGCCCCATACGGCGAGTCAATTCGATAACGCGAATTTTTGCCAAAGCTTTTGATAATTCAGCAGATGCTTGTGCAAATGACATATCATCACTTGGGTGATTGATATGTTCTTGTGCTTGTCTTACTGCTTCTTGTGCTCTTGCTTCATCTAAATCTTCACCACGAATTGCAGTATCTGCCAAGATAGTTACGATGTTAGGTTGTACTTCTAAGATGCCACCAGATAGATAAATAAACTCTTCTTCACCATCCGCTTTCACAATGCCGACCATGCCTGGTTTTATGGTTGTGAGTAAAGGGGTATGGCCAGGATAAATCCCAAGTTCACCTTCCTTACCTGTGACTCTGATTCGCTGAACATCACCCGAAAACAGGTGAGATTCAGCACTAACAACTTCTAATTGATAGGAAGTTAGTGCCATAATACGATCTCCATTAATACGATCTTCGTTCAATGAATCTCTTAGAGAGATTTTGCCTTCTCAATCGCTTCATCAATTGAACCAACCATATAGAATGCTTGTTCAGGAATATGGTCATAATCACCATTCATGATTCCTTTAAATGCACTGATCGTATCTTTTAAAGGTACATATTTTCCTGGTGAACCAGTAAATACTTCTGCAACAAAGAATGGTTGAGATAAGAAGCGCTGAATTTTACGTGCACGAGCAACGATCAATTTATCATCTTCAGATAACTCATCCATACCAAGAATAGCAATAATATCTTTTAATTCTTGATAACGTTGTAGAATTGACTGAACACCACGGGCACAATCATAGTGCTCTTGACCAACAACTAAAGGATCTAATTGACGACTAGTTGAATCTAATGGATCCACTGCCGGATAGATACCTAAAGAAGCAATTTGTCGACTTAATACGATTGTCGCATCTAAGTGAGCAAAGGTTGTTGCTGGTGATGGGTCAGTCAAGTCATCTGCTGGCACATACACCGCTTGGATTGAAGTAATCGAACCGGTCTTAGTTGAAGTAATACGTTCTTGTAGTAACCCCATTTCTTCAGCTAATGTTGGTTGATAACCTACTGCCGATGGCATACGACCTAATAACGCAGATACTTCAGTACCAGCTAATGTATAGCGATAAATATTATCGATGAATAATAAAACATCTTTACCTTCGTCACGGAATTTTTCAGCCATAGTTAAACCAGTTAACGCAACACGTAAACGGTTTCCTGGTGGCTCATTCATTTGACCGTAAACTAATGATACTTTATCAAGTACGTTTGATTCTTTCATTTCGTGGTAAAAGTCATTACCTTCACGAGTACGTTCTCCCACACCAGTAAACACTGAGTATCCTGAGTGTTCAATAGCGATATTACGGATCAACTCCATCATGTTAACGGTTTTACCTACACCAGCACCACCAAACAGACCAACTTTACCACCTTTAGCAAATGGACAAATTAAGTCGATAACTTTAATACCTGTTTCAAGTAGTTCGGTTGAGTTTGCAAGTTCTTCATAGGTTGGGGCTGCACGGTGAATCGCCCAACGTTCTTCTTCTCCAATAGGACCTGCTTTATCAACAGGATCACCAAGTACGTTCATAATACGACCTAGTGTTTTTGTACCAACAGGTACTTCAATGCCGTGACCAGTGTTTACTACGTCAAGTCCACGTCTTAAACCATCAGATGAACCCATTGCGATACAACATACAACGCCACCACCTAATTGTTGCTGAACTTCCAGAACTAATTTTTCAGTGCCTGTTTCCACTTCTAATGCATCATATACCTTTGGTACTGCATCTTCTGGGAATTCGACATCAACCACCGCACCGATGATCTGGACAATCTTTCCAGTAGCCATTTTTAATCCTCTACGTCTTTTTCTTAACTATAAGCCAATATTTAGCACTAACCTGAAACAGCGGCTGCACCGGATACAATATCAATTAATTCATTAGTAATAGCACCTTGACGTGCCTTGTTATACACAATTTGTAACTCATTAATTAGGTTTGCACCGTTATCCGTTGCCGCTTTCATGGCCACCATTCTTGCTGCTTGTTCACTCGCTAAATTATCAACCACTGCTTGATAGACTTGTGATTCAATATAGCGACGTAAAATCACGTCTAATAGTGATTTAGCATCAGGCTCATAAATATAATCCCATGATGAAGCTTTGAGTTTTTTATCTTCTGATGGTGGTAAAGGTAATAATTGCTGAATTGTCGGCTTTTGTGACATCGTATTAATAAATTTGTTTGTGACAATATATAATCTATCAATTTTACCGTTGTCATATGCCTCAAGCATTGTTTTTACCGGCCCAATTAAATCGGATAAATTTGGTTCATCGCCCAAATTAGTAGCTTGAGTTAAGATGTTCGCTTTCACTGACGAGAAAAACGAAACACCACGCGAACCAATTAAAGCAACATCAGCTTCAACACCTTTTTCCTGCCATGCTGACATATCAGCAATGACAGTTTTAAAAAGATTGATATTTAAACCACCACATAAACCACGATCGGTTGAAATGATAAGATAGCCAACTCGCTTTACATCTCTTTCTTCTAAATAAGGATGTTTGGCGCCTATCTGAGCTAACGCTAAATGTCCAATTACTTCACGAATCATTTCGGCATATGGTCGACTAGCAGCCATTCTATCTTGCGTTTTACGCATTTTAGAATTGGCAACCATTTCCATCGCTTTAGTGATTTTTTGCGTACTTTGGATACTGGCAATTTTTGTTCTAATCTCTTTTGCATTAGCCATTTTTTACCTCACCCTTACCATGTTTGAGTTGATTTAAAGCTTTCAAGTAATTCTTTTAGCTTAGTTTCAATCTCATCATTGTAATTACCTGTTTCATCAATTGATTTAACAAAATCGGCATATTGACTATGGGCATAAGCAAGTAGTGCTGTTTCAAATGGTAATACTTTAGCTAATTCTACATCTTCAAGATAACCACGTTCAGCGGCGTAAAGTACTATTGATTGTTCAGCAACAGTCATTGGCGAGTATTGCTTTTGTTTTAACAATTCTGTTACTTTTTCACCGTGACTTAATTGGTTTCTTGTTGCTTCATCTAAGTCTGATGCAAATTGAGAGAACGCAGCTAATTCACGATACTGTGCAAGCGCAGTACGAATACCACCTGATAATTTTTTCATTATCTTAGTTTGTGCGGCACCACCCACACGTGAAACCGAAATACCAGGGTTAACCGCAGGGCGGATACCTGAGTTAAATAGGCTAGTTTCAAGGAAAATCTGACCATCAGTAATCGAAATTACGTTAGTTGGTACGAATGCTGAAACGTCACCAGCCTGAGTTTCAATAATTGGTAATGCTGTTAATGAGCCTGTTTTTCCTTTTACTTCGCCTTTGGTGTACTCTTCAACATAGGCTTCGTTGACTCGCGCTGCGCGTTCAAGTAAGCGAGAATGAAGATAAAATACATCACCAGGATAAGCTTCACGTCCAGGCGGACGACGAAGTAATAACGAAATTTGACGATAAGCAACAGCTTGTTTAGATAAATCATCATAAACAATTAATGCATCTTGCCCACGATCGCGGAAGTATTCTCCCATTGCACAACCAGCATATGGCGCTAAGTATTGTAACGCAGCTGATTCAGACGCTGATGCCACAACCACAATTGTGTTTTTAAGTGCACCATGCTCTTCAAGTTTACGTACAACATTGGCAATAGTTGATTGTTTTTGACCAATGGCAACATAAATACATTTTACACCTGAGTCGCGTTGGTTGATGATTGCATCGACAGCAAGTGCTGTTTTACCTGTTTGACGGTCACCGATGATAAGTTCACGTTGACCACGTCCAATTGGAATCATTGAGTCAACGGCTTTATAACCAGTTTGTAATGCTTGGTCAACGGATTTACGATCGATAACACCAGGTGCAACTACTTCTACTGGTGAAAAACCGTCATGTTGAAGTGAGCCTTTACCATCAATTGGTTCACCTAGTGTGTTAATAACGCGACCTAATAAACCTTCACCAACTGGTACTTGTAAAATACGTCCAGTACATTGTACTTTCATACCTTCAGACAAGTCTTCGTATGGTCCCATGACTACCGCACCAACGGAGTCTCTTTCAAGGTTTAATGCCATTGCATATCGGCCGCCTGGTAATGCAATCATTTCGCCTTGCATTACATCAGTTAATCCGTGGATTCGAAGGATACCATCACTTACAGATATGATAGTTCCTTCATTGTGAGCATCACTCACAATATTGAACTGAGCTATCCGCTCTTTAATTAGTTCACTTATTTCAGTTGAATTTAGCTGCATTGTCAGTCCCCTTAAGACTGTAGAGCGTTATTTAAACGATTTAAACGCCCTCTGATACTACTATCAATAACCATATCGCCCGTACGAATAATAAAACCAGAAATGAGCGATTTATCTATATGACATTTTAGTTTTACTTTTCGTGATAAACGTTTTTCGACAGCGACAGAAATTTTATTAAGTTGCTCATTAGTTAGTTCACTAGCAGAAATTACATCAACATCTGCTTGCAATTCTCTATCTAAACAATATTGTTCAAACAAGGTTAACACTTCAGGAAGAAGTGATAATCGTTTGTTTTCAGCCATAATCTTAATAAAATTAGTACCAAACTCATCTAACACATCTTTACAAATGTTGATGAGTAAATTAGCCACCGAATCAGTTTTCATATCAGATGTTAATACACTTCTTATTTGAGTATCTTTACTCACTTCAGATGTTAGCACTAACATTTTATGCCATGATTCGATGCTGTTATTTTCTATCGCAAATTCGAAAGCGGCTTTAGCATAAGGGCGAGCAATCGTAATTAAGTCAGCCATTGCTCTATTCTCCTTATAGTTCAGCTACGAGTTTATCAATGATGTCGCTATTTGCGGCTTCATTAACAGAACGTTCAATAATTTTTTCTGCACCAGCAATAGCGAGTGTAGCGACTTGTTGTTTAAGCTCTTCTCTTGCTCGTTTGCGTTCAGCTTCTACTTCGGCAAGTCCTTGAGCAACAATTCGTTCTTTTTCGCGAGAAGCTTCTTGCTTTGCTTCTTCAAGAATGATTGCTTTGCGTTTATTCGCTTGCTCAATAATTGCATTAGCCTCAACCTTAGCCTGTTGCATTATGTCAGATGTATTTGCTTTGGCTAATTCCAAATCTTTTTTTGCTGTTTCTGCTGAAGCAAGTCCTTCGGCTATCTCTTTTTGACGCTTTTCAATCGCGCCAATAACAGGGGGCCAAACAAACTTCATACAGAACCAAACAAACAATACAAATGTAATTGCTTGGCCGAGGAGAGTTGCGTTCATATTCATGACACGATTCCTCTTAAATTTTTATTAACCTGCAACAGCAAAAATAACGTAAAGCGCAATACCTACACAGATCATTGGGATTGCATCAACTAGACCCATAACGATAAAGAATTGAGTACGTAACATAGGCATTAATTCTGGTTGACGAGCAGCACCTTCTAAAAATTTACCGCCTAATAAACCTATACCAACTGCACCACCAATTGCAGCTAATCCCATCATAATGCCTGCGGCTACAAATAACATTTCCATTATATACTCCAGTTTATTAACAAAAAAATATTAAAATTAATGATCTTCTGTTGCCGACGCCATAGCTAAATAGACGATCGTCAACACCATAAAAATAAAAGCTTGTAACGTAATTATTAAAATATGAAAAATGGCCCATGGTAACGATAATACCCACTGTGACCACCAAGGTAATAATGCAGCAATTAGGATGAAGATAAGTTCACCTGCATACATATTTCCGAAAAGTCGAAGCCCTAAAGAAACAGGTTTTGCTAATAGGCTAACTAATTCAAGTACTAAATTAATAGGTGCAAACGCCCAGTGATTAAATGGATGCAAGGTATATTCTTTAACAAATCCTGAAATCCCTTTGTACTTGATCGAGTAAATGATGATAAGTGCAAACACACCTAAGGACATCGACATAGTAATGCTTACATCTGCGGTTGGTACAACTCTCAAGTGTGACAGACCTAGGTACTGACCTGCATAAGGTAGAAAATCAACAGGGATAAGATCCATTAAATTCATCAAGAAAACCCAAATAAACACAGTTAATGCTAACGGCGCAATGAGTTTATTTTGACCAGTAAACATGTCCTTAACAGTATTATTGACAAATTCGAAGATCATTTCTATTGCACATTGCAGTTTACTTGGGACACCACTGGTGGCTTTTCTTGCTACACGATGGAATATCCACAAAAAAATAACACCAAGTAAGATCGAAAAGAACAATGAGTCAAGATTTAAGGTCCAAAAACCAGAACCTACTTGCAAGTTCTCAAGATGATGCTTGATATAAGCTTGTGGTGAAGCTGGAGAGGAAACCGACATATAACCCTCTTAACCTATTTTTAAAAAATAAAAAATATTGCTCATGTTTTCAGTTGAAAGATATAAGCAATTGCTGTAATAATCTGAAGTTACTATTTTAAACCTAATTGCCTATAACAAGTCAACCTTTGATTAACAAAATTAAAATTTTAGACACTTTTTACTAATTTTACGTAAATGCTCGCAACTTCTTTTACTATTCTAACTTCAATATAGCTCAATTAATGGCTTAATTAATGGGCATAATTGGGGGTATTTTTAGGCTTTAACTGCTGTAGCGATAGTTTCTGCCAACTTTTGCACTTCGTTTTCATTGCTTCCTTCTACCATAACACGAATTAGCGGTTCGGTTCCTGATTTACGGATCAAAACTCGACCATTATGACCAAGCTGTTTTTCTGCATGTTTAATTGCCGCTTTTACTTCATCACTATTTAAGGGGTCGTTTTCACCTGAAAACCGAACATTAATTAATACTTGTGGTAACATTGTCATACCACTGCACAAGTCAGCTAATGACATATCATTACGAATCATTGCGGCTAATACTTGTAAACCTGCAATAATACCATCACCAGTGGTGGTTTTATCTAACAATAAAACATGTCCCGAATTTTCGGCACCTAAGCGCCAATTTTTTTCGATTAGTTTTTCAAGTACATAACGATCACCAACTTTAGCACGAGCAAATGGGATACCGAGATTTTTAAGGGCAATTTCAAGCCCCATATTGCTCATTAATGTACCGACAACGCCACCTTTTAGTTGACCTTGTCTTAATGCTTCACGGGCAATGATATAGATAATTAAATCGCCGTCAATTTTTCGACCTTCGTGATCAACCATGATAATGCGGTCACCATCGCCATCTAAGGCAAAACCTAAATTGGCTTTTTCATCAATAACTCGTTTAGCAAGCGCTTTTATGTCAGTTGCGCCACAGTTTTCATTGATGTTAACACCATCTGGCTCACAACCAATTTTTATTACTTGTGCTCCTAGTTCTCGTAATACTTTTGGTGCTATGTGATAGGTGGCACCATTAGCGCAATCGACAACAATTTTTAATCCAGACAAACTTAAATCATGGTCAAATGTGCTTTTACAAAATTCAATATAACGCCCTGCAGCGTCGGTAATACGGCTAGCTCGACCAAGTTGTTTGGATTCAACGCAATCGATCTCTTTTTCAAGTTCGGCTTCAATTTCTAGTTCGATTGTATCATCAAGCTTTTTCCCTTCGGTTGAAAAGAATTTAATACCATTGTCATAAAAAGGATTGTGCGAGGCAGAAATGACAACGCCGGCATCAGCACGAAAAGTGCGGGTTAAATAGGCAATTGCCGGGGTTGGCATTGGTCCTGTAAACGCAGCGGCAACACCAGCAGAAGCAAATCCCGCTTCTAGTGCTGATTCAAGCATGTAGCCTGAAATGCGGGTATCTTTACCGATTAATACTTTTTTAACGCCATCTTTGGCTAGCACTCGCCCAGCAGCCCAGCCTAATTTAAG
The DNA here is from genome assembly GCF_046635625.1 of Gilliamella sp. BG1. Classification (NCBI taxonomy): domain Bacteria; kingdom Pseudomonadati; phylum Pseudomonadota; class Gammaproteobacteria; order Orbales; family Orbaceae; genus Gilliamella; species Gilliamella sp. BG1. The sequence continues at coordinate 94,355 of NZ_JBIDFG010000007.1, forward strand.
CGCAAAATCTGGTGTAATAGGATACTGGCCAACTTTACCGCGAATCCCATCTGTACCAAAGTATTTTCGATTAGACATGATATTCCCTCACACTAACATTTATTATTTCTAACAACTATCTTTTGATAAAAAGTATATTTTAATTTGTGAAAAACTTTCAGGAAAGTATACTTTTTAATATAAAACTACTCTCGATTGTCATTGGCAAATTTTAATAATCCTTGGCTCTCTTTAATAAAACGTTCGGCATAACTACCAAACCATTGCGTAACTTCGTTAAAACTTTTAATAAATTTAGTTTTGTCACGTTGTTCAATAAGTTCGACCATTTGCCCAAAGCGTTCATAGTAGCGTTTGATTAATTCAATATTATCATCTGACGCCATGATGATATCGGCATAAAGCTCAGGATCTTGAGCAAATAAGCGCCCAACCATCATCAATTCAAGGCGATAAATTGGCGAAGAAAGTGCGATCAATTGCTCTAAATCGGCCTGTTCTCGTTGCAAATTGACACCATATGAGAACGAAGTGAAATGGCGTAATGCTTGGATGAATGACATGCATTTGTCATGCTCTTTGGCATTAATCGCACATAAATTGGCTCCCCAAATACGCATTTGTTCTATTAGCCATTGGTATTTATCTGGATATCGCCCTTCACAATAAACAATAATTTGTTTGGCTAAATTTGGTACATCTGGACCAAACATTGGGTGTAAACCGACTACAGGCCCTTGATGTTTATCAAGCATTGCCTGGAGAGGCTTGGCTTTTATAGATGTAAAATCCGTTAAAATACAATCTTTGGGTAATGGTGGTAGTTGTTTAATGACTTCACAGGTTTTGTTAATAGGTACTGTCACGATAACAGCCACTGCATCAGTAACCACTTCGGCTGCTTGATGCATAGTTTTAGAACCTAATGTTTTAACCTGATAGCCAGATAGGGTAAATAAATGAGCAAACAATCGTCCCATTTGCCCATTACCACCAACAATCACTATTGATCCTTGACCACTATAGACTTTTTTAAAACCTTTATCATTTTCGCTAATATAAGACTCACGCATTAAACGACGTAAAATATCTTCTATTAAATTGGGGGATATACCTACTTTTTCAGCTTCATGTCGCCTTTTAGCTAACATATCCGCTTCACGATTGGGATCATAAATCGGAATGCCATGTTTGCTTTTTACTTCGCCAACTTCGGCAACTAATGCTAATCGCTTTGTAATTAAAGATAAAATGGATTTATCGACTTCATCGATTTTATCGCGCAAGGCAAGTAATTCCGTAGACATATTTAGTGATTCCCTTTATCACAAATGGTGGTTTTTATTGTAATAGCTTAACAGTATAACGTATTTTTGTTACGATGCGTATTTAGTTTATAACATGGAATTAAATATAATAAATTTATTATGAAAGTTATCTCGTTTAATATTAATAGCCTTCGCGCTCGAATTCATCAATTATCAGCAATTATTGAGACACACCAACCAGATATTATTGGTTTACAAGAAACTAAAGTTCATAACGATCAGTTTCCCATTGATGAATTAGCACAGTTTGGTTATCACTTACATTATCACGGACAAAAAGGGCATTATGGAGTAGCGTTGTTAACCAAGCAACAACCTTTGTCTGTGCAATGTGGCTTTCCAAACGATAGTGATGATGCTCAATGTCGTTTGATCATAATTGAGTTACCTACTAGTCAAGGTAATTTAACAATAATTAATGGTTATTTTCCTCAAGGTGAAAGTTTACATCATGAAATTAAATACCCTGCTAAACGTAAATTTTATAATGATTTAATACAGTATTTACAAGATCGTCAATTAAATAATCAACTAACTTTAGTCATGGGCGATATGAATATTTGCCCAACCGATTTAGATATAGGCATTTCCGAAGATAGCCGTAAACGATGGCTTCGTACAGGAAAATGTTCATTTTTACCGGAAGAACGAAAATGGATAAACAACTTAATGTCTCTCGGTTTTATTGATACTTACCGCAATGCTCACCCAACTGAACTTGAGTATTCTTGGTTTGATTATCGTACTAAAGGTTTTGAAACCCATAATGGATTAAGAATTGATTTAATATTAGCTAGTCAAAAAATGATGACTTATTGTAAACAAACGGGTATTGATTATGATATTCGTGCAATGATAAAACCATCTGATCATGCACCAATTTGGGCTCAATTTGATTTAGTATAAACCTTTATAGTTATAATATAGTTGTAATAAGGATAATAGCATGCAAAACAATTCAATTTTATCAGTGAAAGATCTTAATCAAATGGTTAAAGAATTGCTTTGTGATGCTATTGGCCAGATCTGGTTAATAGGTGAAATATCAAACTTTTCACGTCCATCATCAGGTCATTGGTATTTTTCGTTAAAAGACGATAGTGCACAAGTACGCTGTGCTATGTTTCGCAACAGCAATTTTCGTGCAGGTTTTATCCCACAAAATGGGCAACAAGTTTTAGTCAGGGCCACAGTAACACTATATGAGGCACGTGGCGAATACCAACTGGTTATTGATAAAATCCAAGCAGCAGGTACGGGATTATTACAGCAAAAGTTTGAGCAACTAAAACAAAAGCTGTCTGAGGAAGGTTTATTTGATTCTACCAATAAACAGCCATTACCAGAAAACATTCGCATAGTTGGAATTATCACTTCATCAACGGGTGCGGCATTGCATGATATTTGTCAGATATTAAAACGCCGAGATCCAAGTTTGCATTTAATTATTTACCCAACGCAAGTTCAGGGCAATGAAGCGGCAGGGCAAATCGCTAACATGATTCACATTGCCAACATTCGTCAAGAATGTGATATATTAATTGTTGGACGAGGTGGTGGCTCGCTTGAAGACTTATGGTCATTTAATGAAGAAGTGGTAGCCAGAGCTATTTTTGCTAGTCAAATACCTATTGTGAGTGCGGTTGGGCATGAGATTGATTTTACGATTGCCGATTTTGTGGCTGATGTTAGAGCGGCAACCCCATCTGCGGCAGCCGAGCTTGTTAGTCGAGACAGTTTACAACAAGTAAAGCGTTTACAAGTTCAACAGCAGCATTTATCCATGGCAATGGATTATTATTTAATGCAATGCCGAGAAAAGCTCAATAAATGGCGACACCAATTACAGACTCAACATCCACAAACAAAGCTAGAAAAACAATTAAATCAACTTTTAGCTTATCGCCATTCATTATCTGAAAATATTCAGCAATATTTGCTCAGACTATCAAATCGCCATAATTCACTCGATAAAAGACTATTACGAGTATCTCCACAAAATAATATTACCTATTTAGGGCAACTTACTTGGCAAAAACAGCAACAATTAATTAATTTAATTAAACAAAAGTTAATAAAATCACAACATCAATTTGTTTTACAAACCTCTCAACTTAACAACGTTAGTCCGCTAGCTACTCTCGAACGAGGTTATTCAGTTACCACCGACCAAAACAACACAGTGGTTCGTCGCTCTGAACAAGTCACTGTGGGTGACATTATCGTAACAAAGCTGAAAAAAGGTAAACTTGTTAGCCAAATTACAAAAATTAACGAATAAAATAATTATATTTAAAGATAATAGATAAACCTATTTTACTAATCTTTAGTATCATTTTTGCAATTCTGGTGATCGCTAGTATATAATCTAAACAATAGGAAATTATTATATTATTTAGAGAGTTTATGCATTATCCAATCGGTATTGATTTAGGCACTACAAACAGTTTAATTTGTGTTTGGCAAGATGGTAAAACTATCCTCATTCCTAACTCAATTGGTGAAGTTGTTACACCATCTGTAGTTAGTGTTGATGAAGACGATTCTATTTTAGTCGGACATGCGGCATTGTCTCGTTTAACCACTCATCCAAATCGCAGTGCAGCAGCATTTAAACGCTTTTTAGGTTCAAATAAAGTTTTCGAATTAGGTGACAAAAAATTTACGCCAACTGAACTTTCAGCCATAATTTTAAAATCATTGAAAGCAGATGCAGAGGCTTTTTTAAACCAAGAAGTTCGTGATGTTGTCATTTCTGTTCCTGCTTATTTTAATGATGAACAACGCAAGCAAACTCGCTTTGCTGCCGAGTTAGCTGGATTAAATGCTGTACGCTTAATCAATGAACCAACAGCAGCCGCTATGGCATACGGATTACATGAAGATCAATCGGGTAATACTTTAGTATTTGATTTAGGTGGTGGTACGTTTGATGTAACAGTGCTTGAATATTCAATGCCCATTATTGAAGTGCATGCTTCTGCTGGTGATAACTATTTAGGTGGTGAAGATTTTACCCAAGAGCTTGTTAAAGTTTGCTTAAGTGAATGGAATCTTAAACAACAAGATATTCCGACCGATGATTATGCTCGCCTGTTAGATTTAGCCGAACAACTAAAATGTAAATTAAATGTTGAAGAATCACATACTTTAACTTGGTTTTGGCAAGATAAGCAGTGGCAATTTACCTTAAACGAAAGCCGAGCTAAAACACTATGGTTACCACTACTTAATCGACTAAGAGCACCAATAGAACAAGCATTAAGTGATGCCCGATTAAAACCTAATCAACTTGAACATATCGTATTAGTCGGCGGTTCATCTCAATTAGGTGTGGTACGAGAACTGGTTACTAAATTATTTGGTAAATTACCCTATCGCCACATAAATCCGACAACGATCGTTGCACAAGGTGCCGCAGTTCAAGCAGCTTGTCGATTGCGAAATGCTGATGTTGAAGAAGTCATTCTTACTGATGTGTGCCCTTATACACTAGGGATTGAAAGTTGTTCAAATAATGTTAGTGGATTATTTTCACCCATTATTGAACGTAATACCATTGTACCAACTTCGAAAGTAAAAACATTTTACACAACGCACCCTCAGCAAAAAGCGATATGTATTTCGGTTTATCAAGGTGAAAATCCACGCGTTGAAAATAATGTTTTAATTGATGAGTTTGAAGTGCCTTTAACACCAATGGAAAGAACACAAGGAATTGATGTCCGCTTTAGTTATGATCTAAATGGCTTATTAGAAGTTGATGTGGTTTTGCTTGAAACTGGTAAGCAACATGGCAAAGTAATTGATCATAGTCCAATTGGATTAACAGACAAACAAAAACAAGACAGTCATGATCGCTTGAAAGCACTTAAAATTCACCCTCGCGACGAAATGCCGAATCGTACTTTATTAGCAAGGCTAGAACGTGCATGGGCACAATCATTGGGTGATGAACGACTATTAATTGGATCATATATCGAAGTTTTTATGGAAGTACTAAATAGACAAAATTCTGAAGAAATTAACGAAATTCGTTGTGAAATTGAGTTAAACTTAAAAGATCTTAATCGATAAAAGATCTAATTTTTAAAAATATCCTCTCCCCTTCCTTTAGCCAAGTATAGCCTAGATAAAAAAGGGGAGCTTACTTGTCGTTTACTTTTCTTTTTCCTTGGTAATTTCTTCTACTGGTGGTCCAAAACGATTGGTTTGTTTAATTCCTGGAAGCCTAAATGGCCAAAAAGTCCAAGGAATAACCAATATTGATATTAAAGAGTAGTAAAAGTAGTAAAAGAATAAAGGTTGTCCTTTATAACTGTCATTTAGGCGTCTCTTTATAGCAAAAATCGTGTTAGCTGCAATAATAAAACAACCAATCTTAGAAAAGATTGGACTATTTAGCTCAAAATAATTGCTAAGTATGGACATTAATCCTAAAAGTACAAAATTACAAAGTAATTGTGTAATCAAACCTTTTAGATTTGTTCGTCCATTCCAACGCCAAAACTGCCACCATTTATTTTTAGGTAATGCCTGTGAATTCAGTTTTTTTTGATTTTCGGCATTTTTTGCTATAAGTGATGCTGCACAAAGCCGTAAGACTAAATCATTGTCGCTGGTATTTTTGAACTCGTCTAGCATTGTAAGGTCGTCTTCATCACATATACCGTAAGAGTTAGATAAACGTTTAGCAATGGTCACTATTTCATCAACTAGTTCGGTGTAATTGTATTTTATTTTATCATCAGATGATAATGACTCCCAATTTTTTTGTAGAACTGTTGATACTTTTATTAACTCTTTATTATCGCCAGTAATATCTTGTAACATTGTATTTAATTTTGTTTTTTGATCGGGCTTATTAAATACTATGGTGTATAAAATCATCAAGTAGAGAGGGTTTTGTTTCGCTAATTTAGTTTGCCATACTTGTTCAAGTTTTTGCTCAATTTCTTTAAAATCAATGCTATCAGGTGTATCATCAATATACGATTCAATTGAATTTGGATAATTTATTAAAATGCAATCAATTAACTTACTATCATTGTTAATCAGATTATATAACTCTGTTTCATTTTGCCAGTTTCCTTGTTTAAAAATATTAATAAGAGGGGATAGCAAATTATCATCCGGTAGTTGAAATGTATTATTTTCAGTTTGAAGATATTTGGCCGTTGCAAAGGGTTGACTGGCAATTGATATAACTAATAAACAATTACGATACCATTGCCAATAGGCATTTTTATTACTTGAACAGATAGAAGCATCTGGAGGAGCTGGTAATTTGTAAGGTATTCGTATTGTAAGAAAAGCTACCCAATCATACATTTCCATATATGAATACTCTAAATTATTATAAAGGTGAAACATGGCAACATAAGGCAAATAATCAAGCCTATCTAGCCATAAACGACAATACAAACAATGATTATCTTCAGAATTAGGATCAAATTTAGCTGGAATAGGCGCATTTTCATCACTATCATATAGCCAAGCTTTAAACTCTTGTACGGGCGGTAGCTCTGATAACCATGTTAGGTTTTGTCGTGCTTGCCTTTGTAAATTTTGCAAAATAAATTGTTCAAATGGATCATCGCTGCGTTCATCAAGGATTTCTTGCAATAATCTTTCATTACCGTGGCGAAGCATGATGGCATGGCGATATAAGCGATACAATCGATTGGTACCGTCATCAAGTAACAGCATGGATAAAACTTGTCTATAATTCCAATTTACATTTAACGCCCAATCAATAAAATTGGCTATTTCAGGGGAATAATCACTAGCCTCAAGTTCCGCCAATCGTGAAACAGTTGTTGCTGTTAGCTGAGGTATTGCATTTAAATAATTTTCAGTGTTATCTATATCAATACAGTAAGAATTATTAAGGGCCATGATTAATAATGGGAAATAATCTTTATTATAATATTCGCACCAACCAGCTATCCAGCTGGCTGCTTTATCTTGATAATGACCAGAACTATAAAGATCTAGCCAAGATTGTAAGGACTCTTGCTTATTATCAAGTAGCGTATATTGAATAGCGGCAATATATTTCCATTCGATAATGATATTTTCATCTTGATCATTTTGGGAAATACATTTTAAAGCGTAATCCAAAATAGCTTGATTTTTTATATTAGCTATACAATGCCAATAGGAAAATTTAAGCATCAAATTTTTATCATCAGGAAGATAAATGACCGTATCTTGTGATAAGAATGCATAAATATCCTCAGATCTACGCTCCCAAAATAACCACCTAGTATAGTACATATAATCGATAGTTACATTTTGCAGTGTTTTACTTGTTGTCGGTAAATAGGTGTAATTGAACAAATCACCACGATCAATATGATTTAAATAATTATCATACTTTTCAAAATCATCGGTAAATTGAATCATTAGCAGTTGCCGCCAACGTAAACTATCGGCTAATAGTTTGACACATGACTCTGATATATTTTTTGATTCATAACTTATTTCTAACAATCGCCATTTTACAGAATCAATAACTACCATTGAGTAGTCATAAAACGAACCAATAAATTTTTGCCACTCGTTAACATTAAAACAGCGTCGAGGATCATCTAATAATGTTTGATAAGCCTCACAAATTTCATTGGCTTTAAGCTGTTCTTCTGTTAAAGATACTGATACTTCTTGTTGTTCTGATTCAGACTTAGGTTCATCGGCCATTGTTTCGGGCGATTGTGCATATTTTATTGCTGACTCATAGGCTTCGCGTAATGCTTTAAAACCATCGGGATCAGTTTCAGGATGAAATGAAGGTAATTGTGCTCGATATGCTTGACGAATAGCCGCTTGATCGGTTGTTTTTTCAATGCCTAACAGTTGCCAAATATTTTCATTCATGACCAATCATACTCCATTAGTGACTCAGGTTTTTCTAGTTCTTCAATATCTATATACCAAGATAAACGATTATGTGGGGCATCTTTATCTTCATGTAAATTTGCCATGGTATGAGCGCGTGATGCTCGAGTCAATTCGCAACGTAATGTTTCTAAGTCTTCTTTTCTATTGAGTGATATCCAATATTGATAGCCAACAAACCAGCCTGAAAAGTAATGGTGCCAGTTTCTATAATAATATTGACAACGGAGTCCTATTCGAGAAAGAACCCATAAGGCCTCTTGTTCGGTGATATATTTATTAGTGATACCATTTCGTAAGATATATCCCATTCGAGCATAATCCCAACTACGGATACCTGCAGTACCGCACACAGGAAAGGTTTGTTTGACAAAATCAAGCAAAACTTTTTGATAGTCATCTTGTTCTTGATAATGGTCACACCAATCAAATTCGGAAAGTCGAGAATACATCAAATAATATTTAGACAATGCTGAAGCGTGCCCATCATCAACCATGTCGAACACACAGTTAAGTAAATTTTCACGGGAATCAATCCCCCAACTCTCTTTCATATCAACAAAATCTCGATCTGGATAAAAAAATGGCGAAGTATAACTTGCTCCATTTTCTATGTTTATTACAACCATTGGTGCAGATAAACCATATAGCCAATCGACACAATCTTGATTCATATTTGTATTCCAATCATCTAATTTATTTTATTTATTATCAAAAGATAGCAGATTTTACACTAAAATAACAATTGAAATTCAAACAGAAATCTATGGTGTGGTTAAGTTTAATAAAATATAAATACTGCTATAAGCTAGCATAAATCATAAAATTATTTGCAAATCAATATCTACAAGGCATAATACAAACAATTTATTGAAATTTGATTATTACAGAGTAATAAATCATAAGGAGTTATAGTGAAAAAAGTTAGCTTAATAGTAATGTTAATTTCTTGCGCATTAACATTACAAGGCTGCGTTGCTGCCTTTATAGGAATTGGTGCAGGGGCTACGGCAAAAGTTGCAACCGATCCTCGTACTGCGGGTACTCAAGTTGATGATACAACACTTAGTTCACGCATGAGCATGAAAATAAAAAATAATGGACCATTTTTTATTGGTTCTCGTATTGTTACTAGTGCTTATGGTGGTAATATTCTGTTAACTGGACAAGCAAATAATGAACAAGTTGAAAAAGCTGAAAGTCTTGCTTACCAAGTTGAAGGGGTAAAAAAAGTCTATAATCAAATTCGTATTGGAGAGCCTGTTGGCGCAGGGACTATTACCAATGATACTTGGATAACGACTCAAGTTAAATCTCAGTTAGTTTTAGATGCCAAAACAAAAGCTCGCAAGATTAAAGTAGTAACTGAAAATAGCGAAGTTTTCTTAATTGGTATTGTTACATCAGAAGAAGGTAAAGCAGCAGCCGAAATTGCAAGTAAAGTCCGTGGTGTAAAAAAAGTTATCACACTATATACGTATACTGAAGATTAAATAGTGACTATATAAAAGACAGGGGCGAATTAGCCCCTTTTTTATACAACTGATTTAATACGCTCAATTAATTTAGTAAGCCCTTGCAAACGAGATTGGCTTAACTCATCAGAAATTTTCAATTGGCTTAATAAGGATTGAAAATCGAGCGTTGCAATTTCTTGCGCTGTTTTATTATTAGCAACAATAATTAAGATTGCCAATAATCCTTTCACTATTCGACCTTCACTATCACCACTAAAAACATAGGTATCATCTGTCTGTTTTTGATAAGTCAACCAAACTCGGTTTTCGCAGCCATTGACTTGATTTTGCGCTGTCTTTTGCTCTTCAGGAAAATCAGGCAATTGCTTTGCTAACATCACTAACTGTCGATAACGATCTTGCCAATTATGTTGCTTTGCGAATAATTCGGCTAAGCTTTGCTGTGATAGCATAATATTGACCTATTTACGATTAAATGTTTGTAAAAAAGTTTCAGGAAACTATACGTTTCAGTATAAAATCACACTAATATTTCAATTACATTTTGCAATACTGAAATAAATTTATCCACATCTTGCTGATTATTATATGGCATCAATGAAACACGAACCGCTCCGTGGCATCCTAATTTATTCATCAAAGGCTGGGCACAAAGCTCGCCAGTACGGATGGCAATATTTTGTTCACTTAACAAAATAGCAATATCATTATGATGAATATTATTGATATTAAAAGTGATTATCGGGCTATCATCCACACTATAAAATTGAATATCGGCAAATTGGTTTAGTTGTGATTTTGCGTAACAAGCTAGCTGTTTTGTGTAGTTTTCAGCTTGCTTATTATCCCAACTTTTTAACCACTCAAGTACGGCATTAAAACCAACAATACCGGCAATATTAGGCGTACCAGCTTCAAATTTATAAGGAAGATCTTCTTGAATAAAATCATCAAACGAAGCGCTTTTTAGCATTTTACCGCCACCATGCCAAACCGACATTAGCTCAAGTAATGCCTTTTTACCATATAAAACGCCAAGCCCCGTTGGACCATACAATTTATGGGTAGAAAAGGCATAAAAATCGATATCTAACTGGTTAACATTAATTGCATGATGAACAACACCTTGCGCACCATCCACCACTAAAACCGCATCATATTGATGAACAATGTTGCTTATTGTAGCTAAATCAGGGCAAAATCCAGTTACGTTTGACATTTGAGTCACTGCAACAATCTTGGTCTTAGCTGACATTAACGACGATAACTCATTAACATCCGACGACCACTTAACGACTTTAGCCCCCGTTTGCTTAGCCACAATCAACCAAGGTAACAAATTACTATGATGCTCTAATTCACTCACAATAATTTCATCGTTGGGTTGTAACAACGATCGAGCATAGCTTTGCGCAATTAAGTTAATTGACTCGGTTGCACCTCGTGTCCAGATAATTTCAGCACTACTATTAGCGTGAACCAAATCGGCAACATTTTGTCTTGCCTTATCAATTTTTGCAGTTACTTGCAAAGCATCTTGGTATAAACTACGTTTTGCAGTAGCAGTATTCTGGGCATAATACGCAAGTGTCGCATCAATCATTGCTAGCGGTTTAAGTGCTGTTGCTGCCGAATCAAGATATACGCTTTCACTATTAAGTGCAGGAAAACTTGCCCGAAACTGTTCAGGCAGAAAATGCTTATTGGGTAAGTTCAAGTCCGGCAATCCCATTCCAGTAACCATTACAATCTCGGTTATGTTCAATTTGCAGTGGATTTAATCCATCTTCGTTAGCTTTAAACTGCTTAATAATATCAAGTGTTTCAATACCAAGTGGTGAAATTCTAACGATATCAACCAATCCTTTCATCTCTTTTAGATTATTTCCCAAATTGTAACAATAACCGCTTTGAGTCTGAATGCCGTTTAACACAAATACTTTCTGTTGTTCTTGTGAAAACACCTCACGTCCAACAGGATACTTAATACAACAAGTTTCGCATTTATCTTTAGGCTTATCTTCCGATCTTGCGGTAAAACAGCGAGCTGAATAAGCTAAAGGTAAATAACCATAACTAAACACTTCAACTTCAAAATTTCGTGCGATATTTAAACTCTCAAACTGTTTAAGCACATTACTCAACCAATCACGAGAAAGCTCAACCGGCATACACCAGCGAACCATACCTTGTTTTTGTAATAATTTTAAAGTTAAAGCGTTATAACAGTTAATAGCCGGACCTGCAACAAAGGGTAATTTATGCTCATGCGCAACATTAATGGCAGCTAAATCGTTTGCTTCGACTAAAAACTCCCCATTATTAACCAATTGGCGTAAGTCATTTAATTCTGATGGTGCTTCAAGTAAAGCTAATGTAGAAAGCACTACCTGTTTACCGGATTTAGCGATCTCTTTTGCTAATTCAATCCAGTTTGGTACTTTCATTTCACGGCGCTTGGTACAAACCGTTTCGCCCATATAAATAATATCCGCTTGACTCTCTTTGGCGGCATAATAAAAAGCTTCTGTTTCAGTTTTAGGCCAATAATAAAGTACTGGTCCTAATGCGTATTTCATGGTTTTGCTCACTATATTTATGTTAGATCTTTCTCAATGATTTACGTTGATGCTGTTAGCACATTACCTATTGCTAATTCACACCTTATTGCCATTTACGGTGATAAGCGCCTAATGTTGTTTGTGTTCCTTCTGACACCGAACCTAGCGTATCGATCCAGCGTTGTTCGGCTTGGAAAGATTGCGGATTAGCCTTATAGCGATCGATAGCCTGTCTCCATACTTTTGTCACTTGCTCGACATAAGCTGGGCTACGCTGACGACCTTCTATTTTGACCGATGCGATATTAGCAGCAAACAGTTCAGGCAATAGCTCAATGGTATTTAAACTTGTTGGCTCCTCGATAGGATGATAAAGCTCCTGACCAACAAAATAGCGTCCTTTACATAGCGTTGGATAGCCTGCATTTTCGCCTTTTTTATGGCAATCAATTAACACATTATTCAGCCTTGATTCCAGTCCTTTTTCGGTCTCTTCCCAACGAACAAATTTGGCAGGTGAACAAGCGCCAACGGTATTAGGGGATTGGCCAGTTAAGTAAGATGACAAATAACATCGACCTTCCGCCATAATACACAAGCTACCAAAAGCAAACACCTCGAGTGGAACGGGGGACACTTGTGATAACTGTTTAACTTGATGCATTGAAAGTACGCGTGGCAAAACAATGCGATGTACCTGAAAATTATTATAGTAAAACTTAATCGACTCCTCATTGGTCGACGACGCTTGTACAGAAACATGACGCTCAAGATTAGGGTATTTTTCAGCCGCATAATCAAGCATAGCAAGATCGGCAATAATTAAAGCATCAGCACCAATATTAGCCGCAGTATCAACCGCATATTGCCAACGCTGAAAATTTTCTGGATGGGCAAAAGTATTAATAGCAATATGCAATTTTTTGCCGTGTTTGTGTACATAATCTGAAGCTTCAATCAATCGCTTTTCATTAAAATTTAAACCAGCAAAATGACGGGCATTGGTATCGTCTTTCAAACCAATATAAACAGCATCAGCGCCATTATCAATAGCCACTTTTAATGATGGTAAAGATCCCGCTGGACAAAGAAGTTCCATAATTATTCCTAACTCAATTTTTATAGTCTATACGCTCTGTATTATGCAATAATTCCGAGTGTAATGCGAATAGAAAGCGGTGGTTATGTTTAAAAAATGGGTAGTATACTATAACCACTGCCGAAAATATGATATGGGTAATTTAACTTTTATAAATAGCGGAAAAAATACGGTGGAGTAGAAAGTTCAGATATCAAACGCTTAAAAGAACTTGAGACCGAAAATAACAAACTTAAACAGATAATTGCCGAATTGAATTTAAAATCACAGCTTCAGGAAGAAATCATAAAAGAATGTATGCCCATCAAGGAACAAAAACATGGGCAAAAGAACTACAAGCCACTAAATCAATCCAATTGTCATGAGCTCTTAATATTATCAACCTAAGTTATTGGATGATTGGATGATTGGATGATTAATTTAGTATTAAACGATATAGCTGAAAAACATTTACGCTGTGGTTTCCTAATGAAAGTAAGTTTTCCCGACCGATCGGTTAAAAAGTTATCTATTTCAGCAATACAGCAAGCTTCTAAAAAATGTGCTATGTCCATCCAAAACAGGGAAAATGCATTGAGTCCATTTATTACAGAATTTGGTAACCATATAAACCGTCACCTTTAACAGGTAAATACACAAAATTTAGAATAGTATCTCAACATCCCCTGCTACAATAGTTATTGTGCAAAAAAGTATCCATTAATCATAGATACTTTTTTATGCTTGATAACACTCAACCCAGCGTAAGTACTGTAACCAAAAAGGATCGAACTCACATTCAATTTTAACTGATAATGTATTATATCGGTTTGTTATTTGTTTAACTAATTGGAGTACTGACTGTTTATTTCCTACATACCATAGCATATTTCTTACACCTTCACTAAAACTGTTTTGGCAATGAATTCCCCTCTCATCAGCACGTAAAGCAAGATTAATAGCATCTTCTAATTCATAAACAAGTGAAAGTGTCTCTTTACTATCAATATCAACTATAACATTAAGTGCATAACAATAATTTTCATGTCCTAACAAAGAATTAGCCGCTTCATTACGATGCACTAACATTTTAAGATCTGTTAATTCAAATACAATCCATTGATCTTCTTGAATATTAAATATACCGGTATGTTTTAAATCTTCTTTCCATAACCGATCAAAAATAGTTACAAATTGGTTAGCAGGAATTGTGGTAGCACTCTGATCTATCTTTAAAAACTCAACAGCTTCTACTCTAACAGCAAAATCATATTCACCTAATAGATGATCGAGATAGATTAATGCCATCGTTTCTGCCTGTTTTATCATCTCTTCAGGGACTGTCTTAGCAAACATAATACCGATAGATATTTTACGACGACTTTCTTTGTATTGAATTAATAAATCAGTTGCACCTAATGAAAAAGAACTCTCTTTAGATGTTATAACAAATGTATCTACATTATTAATGCGCTGACGAAATGCTTCTACTTCGAAAAACTGAAGATCAGGTGCTTGTCGGAAAATTTCTATTACATATTCGAAGCGTTCAATTTTTCCATCCGCAGTAAAAATAATTTTATGTTTCTTAGTATCCCCTACAGTAATTTCAGCAATGACATCTAACTGATTTTCATCTAATAGATTATTAATATTTTTCATTATATCTAAAATATCAAGTTCATTAAGAGATTGTTCAGAATTTTTTACTTGTTGCCAAAAATCTCGAATCATCGCACTTAAATAATCTTGTGTGCTTTGTTGCTCTTTTGGTGTGTTTTTAATATCAGGTGGTGATTTTTTCCAAAACTTTTTGAAAAACATATACATTATTCTCTTAACTCAATAAAAATCATACAAAAATAGCATTAATAATACACTATATTCATTTAAATTTTATAACTATTAATCATCTAATAAGATAATTAATTAAAATATTAATGATATAATATTCAGCAATATGATTATCAATATTAGACTAAATTGTTAAATCAATAGCATTATCTTGTTGTAATTTAGTGCTAACTTCAAATTATTTTGAAAATGTTCTAAAAAGATTCAAGATATAGATTTGCCAGTGTTTAGAATTATAGTGCATCACATCCTATCTACTACTTATTCAAGTATTTTATTTAGTTTCTTATTTTTAGTTACTTAATAAGCTGATTTTTTAAATCAGTGAGAGCATTGCTGTTTGTTAAAGCTCTAACTATTTTTTTGAAGAAATTTTTTGGCGAGGATGAGTTATAGCAAATTAAGCTTCTGGAGAATATTTTAACATATTGAAAGATTTTTATATTTGTCAGCTTATCCTCGCTTCGTTATCGGCGCATTCTAATGCCAATATTATGATAAAATAATCTTCCTTAAATATTTCTTTTGTATAAATAATCAGTTTGATTGAGGAATTTATTTTGCTTACTTTTTGCACCATACTTATTTTTTCACTTGCTAGCTTCTAATTTATTATTTTATTAAAATAAAATGATAACTTCATAATTCATTATACTATTCAAACTAAACAATGTTAAAAAAATACTTTTTATTATTCACTTTGTTATTTTGTATCCCAACCTGTTGGGCTGATGGTTTAACAAAAGAGCAGGCGGAAAATCTTGAACTTGCAGGGGTTAAGCTTGGAATAACCGAACTGGAACTGGTTGAATTACTCAAAAACAAATATCACCTTTCTGAAAATGACATAAAAATTAGTGAAATGAAAATGCGATTACCGCCATCAAAAATAGGAAAAAAATCGATAGTCGAAGGCACAATCAAAAGCTATGAAATAACTTTAAATGCCAACAATCAAGACGAAAAATTAACAATTAGACTTGAAGATGACTTAGAGCGTAACCCTACCAAATTAGTTGTGTTCAATGTTTATAAAAAAATAACATACACAGCAGAAATAGAGCAGAAAGTTTATAAAGAATTAACCCAAAAATATGGTAAAGAAGAATATAAAAACATAGTAGGGGATAAAATATGGAGCTATAAACCATACGCTTTACATCTATCCCGAGAAACTGACGGTAAGTTTTATGTCGCAATTTTAACCGAAAAATATCGCAACCAAAAAACAGGATCGCAGTAAAAACGAAATAGTTGCATAAACGGTTAATTTGGCTAAAAAACACCAAAAACTTTAATAAAGTTAATACCTGCATTAACTAATTTTTGCCTAAAAGTTTTTTGTTTTTGTGAATAAATAGGGATGAGTGTAGAGGTGTTAATGTTGGCTAAAACACGATTGAACAAGTGATTTTACTGTTCAATCGTGCTTTTACTATATCAAATTAACCAAAAAACTTTTTCACTTTGTCAAAGAAGCTTTTTTCTTTGGGACTGTGTTTAGAGTTTTTATCAGCTTTAAAGCTTTCACCTAACTCTTTTAGTAACTCTTTTTGTTTACTGGTTAAATTAACTGGTGTTTCAACTACAACATGGCAGTAAAGATCACCGACAGCATTACCACGCAACGATTTTATGCCTTTACCTCGTAGTCGGAACATTTTTCCTGTTTGTGTTTCAGCAGGAATTGTTAAGCTGACCTTGCCATTAAGTGTTGGCACTTCAACTTCGCCACCAAGTGATGCTAATACAATATTAATTGGAATTTCACAATGTAAGTTTGTACCGTCTCGTTCAAAAATAGCATGTGATTTAACTTGCACTTGTACGTATAAATCACCAGATGGCGCACCATTTAATCCAGCTTCACCTTCACCAGAAAGTCGGATACGATTTCCTGTATCAACACCAGCAGGAATAGTAACAGATAATGTTTTTGTTTTTTGTACTCGGCCTTCACCGTGACATTTTTTACATGGATTTTTAACTACTTTACCACGACCATGACAAGTTGGACACTCTTGTTGCACAGCAAAAAAGCCTTGGCGCATTTGTACAACACCGGCACCATGACATGTGTTACACGTTACCACATCAGAAGGCTTTTCGGTTCCTTGTCCATGGCAAGTATCACAGCTTACTAACGTTGGAACTTTAATTTCTTTACTAACACCTGCGGCAGCTTCTTCTAATGTTAGTGTGATATTGTATTGTAAGTCATTGCCGCGAGATGCAGTTTGTCCACGACCTCGACCACCACCAAAGAAATCACTGAATATATCGTCAAAAGCTCCGCCGCCAAATCCACCAAAGCCTCCGAATCCTCCTGCACCGCCTTGACCTTGTTCAAAAGCAGCATGGCCATATTGATCATAAGCCGCCTTTTTTTGCGGATCGGTTAGGACTTCGTAAGCTTCTTTTACTTCTTTGAATTTTTCTTCAGCTTCGGCTTTGTTATCCTGATTTTTATCAGGATGATATTTCATAGCTAGGCGTTTATAGGCTTTTTTTATCTCACTTTCACTGGCACTTTTACTGACGCCCAATGTTTCATAATAATCTTTCTTCGCCATAATTAACCTTTATTTTTATGATTTTATAAACAACTAAACGGGCTTGAGTTACCTCGCGCCCGTTTAATGTATTACATGTTTAAAACTCGTTGGAATAACTCATTAAAAAACATAGTAACTAATGATTATTTTTTATTATCATCAACTTCTTTGAAGTCTGCATCAACAACATCATCTTGCGCATTAGAGCTTCCACTATTTGTTTCTGCACCTTGAGCTGCTTGAGCTTGTTGTTGTGCTAATTCAAGCAATTTTTTAGAAGCTTCCATTAATGCATTAATTTTTGCTTCAATTTCTGCTTTATCTTCGCCACGAGCAGCAGTTTCTAAAGCACTTACGGCATCTTCAATTGCTTTTTTATCATCAGCTGATAACTGATCACCTGCTTCAGTCACTTGTTTACGTGTTGAATGAACTAGATGATCTGCTTGGTTACGAGTTTGAGCTAGTTCTTCAAATTTACGATCTGCATCGGCATTTGCTTCTGCATCATTAACCATTTTTTGAATCTCTTCTTCACTTAACCCTGATGAGGCTTTAATCGTAATTTTTTGTTCACGTCCAGTATTTTTGTCTTTCGCAGATACATGCAAAATACCATCAGCATCAATATCAAAAGTAACTTCAATTTGTGGCATACCACGAGGTGCAGGTTGAATACCGTCTAGGTTAAATTGACCTAATGATTTGTTATCACCCGCACGTTTACGTTCGCCTTGTAATACATGAATGGTTACTGCTGATTGATTATCTTCAGCTGTTGAGAACACTTGACTATGTTTTGTTGGAATAGTTGTGTTCTTTTCAATTAAAGTTGTCATTACACCACCCATAGTCTCAATACCTAAAGACAATGGAGTTACATCAAGTAATAATACATCTTTAACATCACCACCAAGTACACCACCTTGAACAGCCGCACCAACTGCAACCGCTTCGTCAGGGTTTACATCTTTACGTGGCTCTTTACCAAAAAAGTCAGCAACCGCTTTTTGAACCATTGGCATACGAGTTTGCCCACCAACAAGAATAACGTCTTTAATGTCAGAAACAGAAAGACCTGCATCTTGTAATGCTGTTTTTACAGGATCCATTGAACGTTTAACTAAATCTTCTACTAATGATTCTAATTTAGCGCGAGTCACTTTAATATTTAAATGTTTTGGACCACTTGCATCAGCAGTGATATAAGGTAAATTAATATCAGTTTGTTGCGCTGATGATAATTCAATTTTCGCTTTTTCTGCCGCTTCTTTTAGTCGTTGCATTGCTAGCGGATCATTTTTTAGATCGAAGTTTTGTTCACGTTTAAATTCGTCAACTAAATAATTGATTAAGCGTGAGTCAAAATCTTCACCACCTAAGTGAGTATCACCATTTGTTGCTAATACTTCAAAGGTTTTTTCGCCATCAACATCGTCAATTTCGATAATAGATATATCAAATGTACCACCACCAAGGTCATAAACCGCAATAGTTCGGTTACCTACATCTTTATCTAAACCATAAGCAAGCGCTGCGGCTGTTGGTTCGTTGATGATACGTTTTACATCAAGTCCTGCAATACGACCAGCATCTTTAGTTGCTTGACGTTGTGCATCGTTAAAATAAGCAGGAACAGTAATAACCGCTTCAGTTACTGCTTCACCAAGATAATCTTCTGCTGTTTTTTTCATTTTTTTCAATACTTCAGCAGAAATTTGTGGCGGTGCAATTTTTTGACCTTTAACATCAACCCATGCGTCGCCATTGTCAGCTTTTACGATCTTATATGGCATGATGCTAACGTCACGTTGTACTTCGGCATCTTCAAAACGACGACCAATTAAACGTTTAATTGCAAATAGTGTATTTTGTGGATTGGTTACTGCTTGACGTTTTGCTGGTTGACCAACTAAGATTTCTCCATCTTGTGTATAAGCAATAATAGAAGGGGTTGTACGATCGCCTTCAGCGTTTTCTAATACTTTTGCTTGACCATTGTCCATTACAGCAACACATGAATTTGTTGTACCTAAATCAATACCAATAATTTTACCCATAATCTTTTCTCCTCAAAACCTGTATTTTATTTCTTGTATATAAGTCTTAAATTTTAATTTTCAAGCCCTTACTTCACAAAGAAATGTTTTTTGTTTTCACATAAATGGGAACGTTATTATTAATATCAAGGGGGTACAAAAAAATTATTTTTCTAAAACCTTGATTATGGAGTTTTCTACACTTATTATTGCCGCTCTTTAATCATCTTACTTAATTTATAGGATCCTTATGGAACAAACAAAACTTGCAAATCCAGGCCCTCTTGGCTTAATGGGATTTGGTATGACAACAATTTTATTGAATATTCATAATGCTGGATTTTTTCCTGCTATGACAGTAATTGTCTCAATGGGTATTTTTTATGGCGGCCTTGCGCAAGTCATTGCTGGTATTTTAGAATTTCGAAAAGGTAATACGTTTGGTACAACGGCATTTACTTCTTATGGTTTCTTTTGGATTGCGTTAGTGGGTATTTGGTATTTACCAACTTCACCAGCGACAGCGCCATCTGATGCCACTTTTGTTGGTATTTTCCTTGCGTTATGGGGAATTTTTACTGGCTTTATGTTTATTGGTACATTAAAAGGCAACCGCGCATTACAATTTGTTTTTGCTAGTTTAACCGTTTTATTTGCTTTATTAGCTATTGGTAATATTTCAGGTAACCATGGCATTATTCATATTGCAGGTTTTGAAGGCATTATTTGTGGAGCAAGTGCTGTTTATTTAGCAATGGCAGAAGTGATTAATGAGCAATTTGGTCGTACGGTTTTACCGATTGGTGCACCTAAAGGCGCTGCGCATTAATAATTTAATTTAGTCTATCGTTAATAAAAAACGGGGAATATTCCCCGTTTTTTATATCAAATAATTATCGCTAAAATCAATTATTTTTTATAAGCGTCGTTATGAACACCAACCGCCGCACGTCCAGATGGATCGTTTAAGTTCTTAAATGATTCATCCCATTCAATTGCTTTAGCAGTTGAACATGCAACAGTTGGACCACCTGGTACACAATGAGCTGCACTTTCAACTGGAAATAGTTCATTGAAAATTTCACGATACATATAAGCTTCTTTCGAAGTTGGCGTATTATATGGGAAGCGGAATTTTGCATTTTCTAATTGCTGATCAGTAATTTTACTTTCTGCAATTTCTTTTAATGTATCAATCCAACTATAACCAACACCATCAGAGAATTGTTCTTTTTGACGCCAAACAACCGATGCAGGTAAGTAAGATTCAAATGCTTCGCGGACAATATGTTTTTCCATTTTGCCATTGCTACCACACATTTTATCTTTTGGATTAATGCGCATTGCGACATCTAAGAATTTTTTATCAAGGAATGGTACTCGAGCTTCAACGCCCCAAGCCGCCATTGCTTTATTCGCACGTGCACAATCATACATATGCAGTGCTGCTAATTTACGTACGGTTTCTTCATGGAACTCTTTAGCATTTGGCGCTTTGTGGAAATAGAGGTAACCGCCGAACACTTCATCAGCACCTTCACCAGAAAGTACCATTTTTATTCCCATTGCTTTGATTTTACGTGCCATTAAATACATTGGTGTTGAAGCACGGATTGTGGTGACATCATAAGTTTCAATGAAATAAATTACGTCACGAATCGCGTCAATACCTTCTTGAATGGTAAAGTTAATTTCGTGGTGAACTGTACCTAGATGATCAGCAACCGCTTGTGCAGCTTTTAGATCAGGAGCACCTTTTAAACCTACAGCAAATGAGTGTAACTGTGGCCACCATGCTTCTGATTTTTCGTGATCTTCAACACGACGTGCTGAGAATTTTTTAGTGATCGCTGAAATGACGGAAGAATCAAGTCCACCTGACAATAAAACACCATATGGCACGTCAGACATTAAATGACTTTTTACAGACTCTTCTAATGCAGCACGCAGTGCATTAATATCCGTCTTATTGTCTTCCACATTTTCGTAATCCATCCAGTCACGTTTGTAATACGTTTTGATTTCACCTTCAGTACTAGATAGATAGCATCCCGGAGGGAAAGCTTCAATTGTTTTACAAACAGGCACTAATGCTTTCATTTCAGAGGCAACATAAAATGTGCCATTTTCATCATGACCTGTATACATTGGAATAATACCAATATGGTCACGGCCAATAAAATAGCTGCCTTTATTGATATCATAAAGGATAAAAGCAAACATACCTTGTAATTCATCAAGGCAATCAATACCTTTTTCTTGATATAAAGCAAGAATCACTTCACAGTCAGAACCTGTTTGAAACTCATAACGATCTTTGTACTGATTTCGGAGTTCTTGATGATTATAAATTTCGCCATTTACCGCTAAAACTAGGGTTTTATCTTTATTATAAAGAGGCTGAGATCCTGTATTAACATCTACAATTGATAAACGTTCATGAGCAAGAATTGCTTTATCAGACGCAAAGATACCAGACCAATCAGGACCACGATGACGCTGTAGACATGATAGCTCTAATGCTTTTGTTCGTAGTTGTTCTGGATCTGATTTAATATCAAGAATACCTAAAATCGAACACATTGATTTTCTCCATTTCAAATCGCATAAGCGATACTGTTACAAGTAAAAACTAACTAGATAAATTTTTTTATTTTGTTAAACATAAAACAAATATTTAAACAAACAGAATACACATTATTTATACACAATTAAAGCATAATGTGATTATACTTTTCTTACTACTGAAAAAAGTAGCAATTATTTTTTTAACCATTGGCCTTGTCGCTTTATATATTGACCTGCTGGGGTCTTTTCTTGCGCTTTACTACCGGCCTTTTTTTCTACTTCATTTAAAGGGACATTACTTTCAGCTGATACTTTTTGGTATTGTTCTTTACGAGCCTGATTAATTAATTGCGCAATTTCAGAAGCGTTACCTTCGTTTTTCACTACACCTAAATAACCATCAGCCTGTTCACCAACTATCCCTTGAGCTTTGGCTTGGCTTAATGAATCTATTGCTTGATCTAAATTTAATGCAAACGCAGAAAAAGATAACACAACTGAAAATAATGCCAAGGTTGCTTTCTTACAGATATTCATAACAAACTCCTTAATAAATACATCGTATTTTATTTATTTGAATGTGAGTATAGATTTTTATTAATACTTATAATCAAAAAGACAGATAAAAATAAAACTTATTAATTAATATAATCCAGATTTATTGATTATATTATCTAAAGCTTTATCAACCTTAATATTAATTTCATGGTCTATCTTAACATTTAAATTGATATTAATTGGTTCACTCGGTGCTTGAACTTTAACTGTTGGTGAACATCCCGTTAATACACCTGCTAATATTATAATTGCAATAACATTTCGTACCATAAAATAACCCCTTATTTTGAAGATTTATTTTTTAAATAAGCTTCAATACGTTTACGGATTGGCTCACTAATTTGATCGGATAACTGTAAACTCATGAGCAATTTAGTCATATTTTCTTCAAGGTTGATATTTAAATTAACCGCTTTGCCATTTTCGACATCCAAATTACTGCCTTGAATATTCAATTTTAATTTGGCAATGTCATTAGCGTAATCAACTGCGCCTTGTAACTTAGTATAATGAAAATTTTTAATAATATCAGTGAGTATTTTCATATTGGGGTTATTTTGCCCATAGCTTTTGAGAGCAGAATTTTCAAATTGTAAATAACCCTCGTTGATCGTAACTAACTTACCATTGTTAATGACAAATTTTAAAGCTGTTTCACCCTTTTTCTTTATCTCTGATAACGTAATAGGTAAAACTCCATCAATTGCACCATCACCAGCAAGCCCTTCAGAAGGATATTGCTTAAAAATATCTTTTAGTTGTATCTGTTTTAACCTTAAATTAAATTGTTGGGGTAATTTAGCTAAATTCAATTTATTTTCTTCAATAAAAACCAAACCAGAGAAGATATTAGCTTGAGCTTTTTTCCATGTAACCGTTCCTTTGTTTGGTGCTTTAAACGAAGCTAAATAGCTTCCAACTAATTTAATCTTTTCAAAAGCGATCCCCATATTTACTTCTTGAATATTTAATACCGGTGTTGAAATAGTAAATTGGTTATCTTTAATAATAATATTGATATCGCCTGTAACCGATTTGATTTCACTAGTTTTATAAATACCATTGAGTTTATTAATGGTTAATGTTGCTATAGCAGATAGTTGGTTACTATCAAATGGAATGTTTGATTTAAGTTGAATATTGAAATCCCCATTGGAAGAACCAAGGATTAAATCATCAGAAAGATTTGCTTTTTCTAAACTAATTGATGCTTTATCCGAAGTTATTAATTCCAATTGATGACTAGATAGCCATCCAGTAAACGGTAAGACTAAATTACTATTTTGTAAACCAAATTGATTTAGGGATGTTTTAAAAAGGCCGTTTTGTATGTCAATCCGCAAAGCCTGTTGATTAAACAACAAAGTGGCAGACAATTGTGTTATTTCTTGGGTATTGGTTGATAAATTAAGTTGTATTGCTTCTTGCTGTTTACTTATATCAACTTTTAAATCTAATCTCGCTTTATTTTGTTCATAAAATCGCAGTGTATCTATATGAATCGTTTTAGGTAACCAATAAATAATAGTTGAAATCAAAGAGAGATCGGGATCAGATTGATTAAGCGTTTCAGTCGTTGTATCAACCGTGTTTTCAATAGTTTCTAAAGCTATTTCAGATTCATTGGGTTGCCAATAAATATCTAAATTGTTTGCAGTTAACTGCGATAATGAAATTGATAAATTTTTAGCAGTTATAGAAACTTGGGATGGTTTACTGACAGTAAGTTCGTCAAAAGTAAGACCTTTAAAGCCAACGCTAGCACCATGCCAATCGACAATAATCCCATTTTTCTGCTTGAAAGTCTGCCAATAATGCCATCCAAACAAGCAAAACAGTATGAGGAAAAATAAGATACTGAGTAAGATCCAATAGCGTTTTTTTAAGCGAACCATAGAAGTTCTCACTTTGACAAAAAGGGTTGCAGGGATTTCCCTGCAGTAAATATATTAATTTTGAGATTACTCACGTTGATTAATATATGCCAAAGCCTTATCAATTCTAGCAAGCGCTCGTTTTTTGCCTACCGCAAAAACAGTTGCATCAACCGATGGCGATTGCCCGATACCTGTTACAGCAACGCGTAATGGCATGCCAACTTTCCCCATACCAACATTAAGCTCGGTTGCAGTTGCTTCAATCGCATGATGAATTTTATCAATTTGCCAATCAAAGTCAGCAATAGCCTCAATTTTTGCTTTAATTGTTTCTAATGGCTGTTTGGCGACTGGGCGCAAATGTTTTTTAGCTGCATCGGCATCATAATCTTCAAAATCTCGATAGCAATAAGCACATGATTCAGCCATCTCTTTAAGCGTTTTACAACGTTCACCAAATAACTTAATAATAGTGATAAGATCAGGACCTTGTGATAAATCATATCCTTGTTGGTTCATATGCCAAATTAAATGTTGAGCAACATAATCCGCATCAAGATGGTTGATATAATGGTGATTTAACCAAAGTAATTTTTCAGTATTAAAGGCACTGGCTGATTTACTAACCGCATCTAATGAAAAATAACTAATCATTTCCGGAACAGAAAATATCTCTTGATCACCGTGTGACCAACCAAGACGCACTAAATAGTTAAGTAATGCTTCGGGCAAATAACCATCATCACGATATTGCATGACACTAACCGCTCCGTGACGTTTAGATAATTTTTGTCCATCATCCCCTAAAATCATTGATACATGACCATATTTAGGAATTGGCGCTCCTAATGCTTCTAGAATATTGATCTGGCGTGGTGTGTTGTTGATGTGATCTTCACCACGAATAACATGGGTAATTTCCATATCCCAATCATCAACAACGACACAGAAATTATAAGTTGGTGAACCATCAGTGCGGCGAATAATAAGATCATCAAGCTCTTTATTAGCAATCTCAATTGGACCACGGATTAAATCATTAAAAATAACGGTGCCATCAGTAGGGTTAGCAAAACGAACAACATGTGGCTCATCATGAGTATGCTCTTGTTGTACTGAAGCACAACGGCAATGCCCATCGTAACGCGCTTTTTCACCTTTTGCCATTTGCTCTTCACGCAATTTTTCAAGGCGCTCTTTAGAACAGTAGCAACGATAAGCTGTGCCTTTGGCTAACATTTCATCGATGACTTGATTATAACGATCAAAGCGTTTAGTTTGATAATAAGGACCTTCGTCCCATGATAATTTTAACCAATTCATACCTTCCATTATTGCTTCAATCGCTTCAGGCGTTGAGCGCTCAAGATCGGTATCTTCAATGCGTAATACAAATGCACCTTTTGCATGGCGAGTATAAAGCCAAGAATAAAGTGCTGTACGTGCACCACCTACATGTAAATAGCCTGTTGGGCTAGGTGCAAAACGGGTTTTGATTTTCATGAAATAATCCTAATAATAACGAAAATAGAGCTTTAACAACAAAACGAATACCAGCACCATTTCCTTTAATTCTGCTATATATCAACAAGCAGAATAATATGTTTGTATCGATTCAATTTAGTTGCTTATTCTAACACGCCGAAAGGTTTCGGCAATAGTTCCATTATAGTTAACAGGTTAATTTAGCTTGTTAAAAAGTTTCAGGAAAGTATACGTTTAAGTATAATATCAGCCTTAACTAGACAGATAAGGCTGATATTATTTAGTACGAATTTAGTATGATTAATGTGCTTCATCCCAATTATTACCGAAACCTACATCCACTTTTAATGGTATAGATAGTTGGTAACAATTTTCCATGATCGATTTTATCTGAGCTTTATATTGCTCAACTAATTCTTCTTTTACTTCAAATACTAGCTCATCGTGTACTTGCATAACCATTCTAACATTACCTACAGGTAAGCTTTTTATCCATTCGCTTACCTTAATCATTGCTGTTTTAATAATATCAGCCGCTGTACCTTGCATTGGAGCATTAATGGCAGCACGCTCAGCACCGCGTCGTTCAATACCACTTCCTGATTTTATTTTAGGAAGATATAAACGTCGACCAGATAGGGTTTCAACATAACCTTGTTCAGCAGCTTGTTGGCGAATTTGGTCCATATACGCTTGAACACCTGGATAGCGCTCAAAATAACGATCGATATAAAACTGAGCTTCTTTACGCGCAATATTAATTTGTTTAGATAAACCAAAGGCGCTCATACCATAAATTAATCCAAAGTTAACCGCTTTTGCACGTCTTCGCTCTTCAGAAGTCACTTCAGATTCAGTTTTACCCAAAATTTCACTAGCCGTAACACGGTGAATGTCTTTATCATGAGAAAAAGCATAAAGTAAACTTTTATCTTGTGATAGATGCGCCATGATCCGTAATTCAATTTGCGAGTAGTCTGCCGAAATAATTTTATATCCCTTTGGTGCAATAAAAGCTTGGCGAATTCGTCGCCCTTCTTCATTTCGCACTGGGATATGTTGTAAATTTGGCTCATTTGACGACAATCGCCCAGTTACAGTACCAATTTGATTATAATTGGTATGAATACGATGATCGATAGGACTAACCATCAATGGCAATTTATCGGTATAGGTATTTTTTAACTTAGCTAAACTACGATAAAGCAAGATCATGCGTGGCAATTCGTATTGATTAGCTAGCTCACTCAAAACATCTTCACTGGTTGATGGCTCGCCCTTTGGTGTCTTTTTGAGAACTGGTAATTGATGTTTATCAAATAAAAGAGCTTGAATCTGTTTAGGTGATGCTGGATTAAATTTTTCACCTGCCAACAATTGTAACGTTTCTTGAATTTCGTTTAATTTCTTTCTCAATTCACTAGAATGTTTATTTAATAACTTGACATCAATCAAAACGCCTGTTCGTTCCATTTCTGCTATCAAAGTGGTGAGAGGCATTTCAATATCTGTGAATAGAGCTTTTAATTTTTCATCTTTTTCAAGATCTGGCCATAATTTATTATGCAATTGTAAGGTAACATCAGCATCTTCAGCAGCATATTGTGTGGTTTTTTCCACATCAATATTATCAATAGTAACCTGAATTTTATCAAATTTAGTTAATTCATCATAAGTAATGGTTTTATGATCCAAATAACGATTGGCCAAACTATCCATATCATGACGGTCAGTACTATTTAATACATAAGATTCAATCATAGTATCAAACGCAATCCCTTGTATGGTTATGCCATAATTTGCTAGCACGCTGTAATCAAATTTTGCATTTTGGGCAATTTTTTTGATTTCTGGATTTTCAAATATTGGTTTTAATTTAGCTAATACATCATCTAGTGGTAATTGCTTAGGAACACCTAAATACTGATGAGAAAGTGGAATATAAGCCGCTTGATTAGGTTCAACACTTAATGATATACCAACTAATTTAGCATGCACGTGATCAACATTATCTGTTTCAGTATCAAAAGCAAATAGTCCGCTATTTGTTAATTTTGTGATCCATTCATCTAATTGCTTTTCAGTTAATATACACTGGTAATCAGTCTCTCTTTTTTGTGTTGTTGTTTGTTCTTCTTGAATGAAGTAATTATCATCACCTTCTATAACTTGATTTTTCTGCTGATTTAAAAAAGTACCAGCCATTAATTCTTTTTGCCAACGATGAAAACCATAATAATTAAATAATTCAACTAGAGCCTTAACATCAATATCACCTACCAATAATTGTTCATTGGAAAAATCTAACTTAACATCAGTTTTGATTGTTGCAAGTAAATAAGAAAGATCGGCATCATTTTGATTATCAATCAATTTCTGTTTTAAAGATTTAGCGCCTCGGATCTTCAATTTTTCAATATCGTCTAACCGATTATAAATATCTTCTACACCATCAAATTCAGATAACAAACTTTGTGCTGTCTTTTCACCTATACCTGGTACGCCAGGAATATTATCAGACGAATCGCCTCTTAAAGCTAAATAATCAATAATTTTTTCTGGCGGAACACCAAATTTCTTTATTACCCCTTGTGAATCTAATTGGGTATTATTCATCGTATTAATCAATGTAATTCTATCGCTCACTAGCTGTGCCATATCTTTATCACCAGTACTGATTAATACTTCTAGATTCTCCCTCTCAGCCTGTCTTGCTAATGTACCAATTACATCATCTGCTTCAACACCTTCAATACAAAGTAATGGTAATCCCATGGCTTTCAAAATAGTATGAATAGGTTCGATTTGCGGACGAAGATTTTCAGGCATTTCATCTCGCGTGGCTTTATATTCATTATAAAGCTCATTGCGAAATGATCCTCCTTTTGCATCAAAAACCACGGCAATATGTGTAGGATTGTACTGATTAATTAAACTACGAACCATATTAACCACACCAAAAATAGCGCCTGTAGGCTCACCTTTAGCATTGGTTAATGGTGGACAAGCAAAAAAAGCACGATAAAGATAAGATGATCCATCAATTAAAATAATCGGTGTATTATTTGGCATTATGGTTACCTAAACATTATTTAATTTAATGGCTGATAGTATAACACCTAATTGGCAATAATATTCTTACCAAGTCAACAATATAATGTAAAAAAGTTTCAGGTAACACTATGTTTCAGTATAAAATCATGTGTAAACAACTGTATATTGCGCAATGAGTGTTATATAATAACGCATTCATTTTCGCTTGAGTATGTAATAAATGACACAATTAAGCCCTGCCGCGCAAAAAGTCAAAGAAGCCCTTGCAGCTAAAAATCTTGAAACACCATTATGCCGTCTAGTTATAGATAATAATGAGCGTAAAGCAAAAATCGAGTCGCATTTTCGTGAAATTATGAAGCTAATGGAACTTGATCTATCTGATGATAGCCTTGCACAAACTCCTCACCGCGTGTCGAAAATGTATGTTGATGAGATTTTTTCTGGTCTTTATTACGAAAATTTTCCAAAAATTACGTTAATCGAAAATAAAATGCAAGTTGATGAAATGATAACGGTTCGCGATATTACACTAACTAGTGTCTGTGAACACCATTTTGTCACAATAGACGGTAAAGCAACGGTTTCTTATATTCCCAAAGATAAAGTCATTGGTTTATCGAAAATTAATCGAATTGTAACTTTTTTTTCCCAACGTCCTCAAGTACAAGAAAGATTAACACAACAAATTTTAGTGGCACTACAAACACTACTAGGTACGGTTAATGTAGCGGTTTCTATTGATGCAACCCATTATTGCGTTAAAGCCCGAGGCATTAAAGACTCCAATAGTATTACAACAACAACTGCCCTCGGAGGCGGGTTTAAAACAAACCCAAGCACAAGGCAAGAATTTTTGCGAGCACTAAACCATTATTAATTTTATAAATGGGTATGTTTGAATCACAACAGTTTAAAGTATGACCGAGTCACTTAGCATTTTATCTCAAACAGTGAAAATGCTTGAAGAAAAGCGACAAAATCTAACTTTATATTGCGTGCATCTTCAAGAAAGATTGGTATAATTCTTGGTTACTTAATATAAATAACATTGTTTTCATGAAGATTATCCGTGGTATAACTAATCTAAAAAATCAGTTTTCTCAATGTGTTCTAACCTTGGGAAATTTTGATGGCGTGCATTTAGGACATCAACAATTAATTAACCATATTATTAAACAAGGTAAAAAACTCAATCTTCCCACTGTTGTGATGTTATTTGAGCCGCAACCACTAGAGTTTTTTGCCCAAGATAATGCGCCGTCACGTTTAACTTCATTTCATGAAAAAGTTATTTTTATTGAAAAATTAGGTATCGACTATATTATTGCTATTCCATTTACCCAAACTTTTGCCAATATGTCTGCCGATCATTTTATTCAAGATTGGTTGATCAATAAGCTACAAGCTAAATACATTACAATTGGTGATGATTTTCGGTTCGGATTTGAACGTAAAGGGGATATCAACCTTCTACAACAATATTCGCGAAATCATGATTTTGTAGTAGAAAGCATACCAACATTTGTTTGGAATAATTTTCGTATAAGTAGTACTGCTATTCGCCAAGCACTTTTGAATAGTGATTTTGAATTGGCTCATTGTCTATTAGGTCGTGATTATACAATTCAAGGTCGCGTAGTTCATGGCAATGCTTTAGCAAGGGAATTGGGATTTCCAACAGCAAATATTCACTTACATCGAAAAAAGCCTGCACTACAAGGAGTCTATTTTGTTAAAGTCAAAAATATCTGCAATAATCAGCATTATAACGGTATTGCCAATATTGGGATAAGACCAACTATTAATGGAAAAACCGCAATACTTGAAGTAAATCTTTTTGACTTTTCGGGTAATATATATGGACAATATTTAGACATAACGTTCATCAAAAAAATACGCGATGAGAAAAAATTTGACTCATTAGCAGAATTAAAACAACAAATTACACAAGATATTTGCACTGCGAAAAAGATCAGTGCAAAATTAACCAATAATAAAGTAGTATCAACACATTTAACTGGAATAAATCAGCATGACAGACTATAAAAATACATTGAATCTACCGGAAACTGGATTCCCAATGCGAGGTGATCTTGCTAAACGCGAACCAGCAATGTTACAAAATTGGTACGATAAAGAACTTTATCGCAAAATTCGCTTGGTCAAAAAAGGTAAAAAAAACTTTATTCTGCATGATGGCCCTCCTTATGCAAACGGAAAACTACATATTGGTCACGCCGTTAATAAAATCCTTAAAGATATTATTATCAAATCAAAAGGGTTAAGCGGTTATAATTCCCCTTATATTCCAGGATGGGATTGTCATGGCTTACCGATTGAACAAAAAGTTGAAGAGCAAGTAGGAAAACCAGGTGTAAAAGTAACACCTGCTGAGTTTCGTCAAATTTGCCGCGATTATGCCGCTTCACAAGTTGAACTACAAAAAGCTGATTTTATCCGTATGGGCGTACTAGGTGATTGGCAAAACCCTTACCGTACAATGGACTACAATACCGAAGCGAATATTATCCGTGCGTTAGGTAGAGTGATAAAAAACGGTCATTTAGTTAAAGGCGCTAAACCTGTTTATTGGTGTACCGATTGTATGTCATCTTTAGCCGAAGCAGAAGTTGAATATTATGATAAATCATCGCCAGCAATTGATGTGAAATTTAAAGCTGTTGATAATCAAGCTGTAGCAAATAAATTTGGTATCAATACTGATTTAACCATTTATGCTGTTATCTGGACAACCACGCCTTGGACATTACCAGCTAGCCGAGGGATAGCTTTAAATGCTGATTTTGAATATCAACTTGTTCAAATTAATGATAAAGAGTGCTTAATTTTAGCAACTGATTTAGTTGAGTCTGTGATGCAACGTGCCAATATCGACCAATGGAAAGTATTAGGTAGCTGCCAAGGTAATGCTCTTGAGTTGTTACGTTTTAAACACCCATTCCTTGATTTTGATGAACCAGTTGTACTTGGCGAACACGTTACAATTGATGCAGGTACAGGAGCTGTGCATACCGCACCAGGACATGGTACAGAAGACTTTATGGTCGGTCAAAAATATGGTCTTGAAGTGGCAAATCCTGTTGGTGGTAATGGTTGTTACTTGCCTGGAACGGGCGCTGGTCTCGATGGGTTATTTGTATTCAAAGCGAATAAAGTTGTCGTTGAAATGTTAAAAGAACATAACGCACTATTACACTTTGAAAATATTGAACATAGCTATCCATGTTGTTGGCGTCATAAAACACCGGTTATTTATCGTGCTACACCACAATGGTTTATTAGCATGGATAAACAAGGTCTGCGAACGCAATCATTAAAAGAAATTAAACAAGTTCGTTGGATCCCTGATTGGGGACAAGCGCGCATTGAAACTATGGTTACTAATCGCCCTGATTGGTGTATTTCTCGCCAACGCACATGGGGTGTACCTATGACGTTGTTTGTTCACAAAGAGACCGAAGAACTTCATCCAGATACACTAGCATTAGTTGAAAAAGTTGCACAGCTAGTTGAAAAAGATGGCATTCAAGCTTGGTGGGATGCTGATATTAAAGATCTTTTAGGTCCTGATGCTGATGATTATCGTAAAGTACCTGATACGTTAGATGTTTGGTTTGACTCAGGATCAACATTCTCTTCTGTTGTGCGTGCACGCCCTGAATTTGAAGGACATGATGCAGAAATTTATTTAGAAGGTTCAGATCAACATCGTGGTTGGTTTATGTCTTCATTAATGTTATCAACAGCAATTGATAATAAAGCCCCTTATAAACAAGTATTAACACATGGTTTTGTGGTTGACGGTCAAGGCCGTAAAATGTCTAAGTCACTAGGTAATATTGTGACACCACAAGAAGTGATGAACAAACTTGGGGCTGATATTTTACGTCTATGGATTGCATCGACCGATTATTCAGGCGAAATGAGTTATTCGGAAGAAATTATCAAACGAGCTGCCGATAGTTATCGCCGTATTCGTAATACCGCACGTTTTTTACTGGCAAATTTAAATGGATTTGATCCAGCTAAAGATATGGTAAAACAAGAAGATATGGTTATTCTTGATCGCTGGGCAGTTAGTATGGCAAAAGAAGCACAAGAACAAATTATTCAGGCTTATGAAAATTACGATTTCCATAAAGTTGTACAACGTATTATGCAATTTTGCTCAATCGAAATGGGATCATTCTATTTAGATATTATTAAAGATCGCCAATACACAGCAAAAAGTGATAGTATTGCCCGTCACAGTTGCCAAACTGCTTTATATCATATTGCGCAAGCAATGGTTCGTTGGATTGCACCTATTTTATCATTCACTGCTGATGAAATTTGGCAATATCTGCCAATGGCTGATAAACAAGAATTTGTTTTTGAAGATGAGTGGTATACAGCACTATTTACATTGCCAGAAAGCGAAGCATTAAATAGCGAATATTGGGCTCAGATTTTAGCCATTCGTAGCGAAGTGAATAAAGTGCTTGAACAAGGTCGTAATGATAAAGTGATTGGTGGTGCACTTGAAGCTGCTGTTACGCTTTATGCTGATAAAGATATTGCAGCAACATTAGCTAAATTAGAAAACGAATTACGCTTTGTATTACTAACATCACAAGCTAGCGTAAAACCATTACAAGAAGCACCAGAAAATGCAGTGCAAAGCGATATTCAAGGACTAAAAATTGAACTTGCTAAAGCACAAGGTGATAAATGCCCTCGTTGCTGGCACTATACCATCGATAATGAGCCAACATCACATTTATGTAAGCGTTGTGAAGAAAACATTCACGGCAAAGGCGAGGTAAGGCATTTCGCATAGCAACCTATTTAGTAAATTAAATGGAGCTATGCCAATCCCTTAAGCAATCTAGTACCTTTTCCGCCGACGATTGTCGGCGGAAACATAATAATGAGCACAAACTATATGAAAAAAGATAATGGACTTTACTGGTTATTATTTGCAATCATTGTTTTTATCATTGATATCGCAAGTAAATTTTGGATTATAAATAATTTCTCGCTATTTGAATCAGTGAATCTTTTGCCATTCTTCTCTATCACTTATGTACGCAATATTGGCGCTGCCTTTAGCATTTTTGAAGGGCAACGT
The DNA here is from genome assembly GCF_046635625.1 of Gilliamella sp. BG1. Classification (NCBI taxonomy): domain Bacteria; kingdom Pseudomonadati; phylum Pseudomonadota; class Gammaproteobacteria; order Orbales; family Orbaceae; genus Gilliamella; species Gilliamella sp. BG1. Next base: position 128,824 of record NZ_JBIDFG010000007.1, read on the forward strand.
ATGATGCTTGCTGCTATCGCTTTAATTATCAGTGCCGTGATAGTACGTATGTTATACCGCAACACTCGCCAACAAAAATTAGAGAACTTGTCGTTATCAATGATTTTAGGCGGTGCATTAGGTAATTTATTTGATCGTCTTTATCATGGATTTGTGATTGACTTTTTAGATGTCAATTTTGGTGACTGGCACTATCCAACTTTTAATATTGCTGACTGTGCAATCTGCGTTGGTATTGGACTATTTATTTTCAGTAATTATAAAAAACCAAAGAAGACTGTATAGTATGCAAATTATTTTGGCCAATCCTCGCGGTTTTTGCGCTGGTGTTGATCGTGCTATCACAATTGTTGAACGTGCACTAGAATTGTTTGGCGCACCAGTTTATGTCCGTCACGAAGTAGTACACAATCGCTATGTCGTTAATCGCCTAAAAGAATTAGGGGCAATTTTCATTGAAGATATTAGCGAAGTACCAGATAACTCAATTCTTATCTTTTCAGCGCATGGGGTGTCTAAAGCTATCCGTGAGGAAGCCAAACAACATAAACTCCGTGTTTTTGATGCCACTTGCCCACTTGTAACCAAAGTACATATGGAAGTGGCTAGATCGAGTTATCGTGGTGAAGAGGTTATTTTAATCGGCCATGCTGGGCATATTGAAGTAGATGGTACAATGGGACAATATAACAATCCCGAAGGTGGCATTTATTTAATCGAATCAATTGATGATGTAAAAAAGCTACAGGTAAAAAACGAAAATAATCTTTGCTTTACCACTCAAACAACGTTATCCGTTGATGATACGGCTCAAATTATAGATGCTTTAAAAAAACGTTTTCCTAATATTCGCAGCCCACGCAAAAATGATATCTGCTATGCCACAACCAATCGCCAGCAAGCAGTGAAACAATTATCATCACGCGCAGACATTGTTTTAGTCGTAGGTTCTAAAAATTCGTCTAATTCAAATCGCCTAGCCGAGCTAGCAAGGCGAAACAGCAAACAAGCTTATTTAATTGATTTTGCATCTGACATCCAAAAAGAGTGGTTAATAAACGCACATACAATCGGCGTAACAGCAGGTGCTTCTGCGCCTGAGATTTTAGTACAACAGGTGATTGATCATTTAAAAAGCTTAGGTTGCACATCGCTTATTGAAACAGATGGCATTTTAGAAAATATCACTTTTGAAATTCCAAAAGAACTTCGAATTAACATTAAATCAACCTGATTTAAGAAGACTTAAGTCCCTCAAATTTTACTAATAACTCTTCTTTTGTTTCAATATGTTCAGGATCTGCAATGATGGCATTTTGAATAGGGCAAACTCGCTGACAAGTCGAATGATCATAATAACCGACACATTCCGTACATTTATTGGGATCAATTTCATAAGTATCAAACCCCATTGAGATTGCCTCATTTGGGCACTCAGGCTCACACATGTCACAATTAATACACTTATTGGTTATTTTTAACGCCATTGCTCTTCTAACTTTACTAATTAAAAAAATTAGTACCATTATAGCGTAATCACCAATAAATCCGAATAAAGATCGCGTTATCGCTTATTGAGTAGTTCAATCTTTGCAAAGAATTTTTAGAAAATCATACTGCTTGTTTTCGTATTTATATTCAACATGAAGTCTTTCACTGTTATAGATGGCTAATCATTCTTCAGTTACTATCCTTGTTTGCCTCTAGATTATTAAATAGATATAAATTCAATAATTTTGTACGATAGGTACGATTAAATCATTCAATATAGCCATTTTGATAAGGACTACCAGGCTGGATATAATCAATGGCTATATCATTTGATTTAGCCCAGTTTATAAAGGTTTTTCCTGTAAATTCTGGCCCATTATCGACTCGTATTTTTAATGGATCCCCTGATATTCGGCCAGTTTATCTAAGTAACGGGTAATCCTTCCTGCTGGTAAGCTTACTGCAATATCAATACCTAACGCCTCACGATAAGTCCCAGCGTAAGTGCTAGTCTGTGATAGTATTAAACACCGAAACAATCACCGAATCATCCTGTAACTTAGGTTGATAATAGTAAGCATAACAGCTTAAGCCAACAATGACACAACTCATAGCAATAGTTGATCCTCACCAAATCAGCATTAGATAATTGGATAATGCAGTACCAAACTACCAGCTCATTCATCGCAAAAGATAATCGTCGAACTGAAGAGAACGAACTTATCGCGCTACGCAAAGAGAATAAACGTTTGTTAATGGAGAATGATATCCTAAAGCAAGCGGCGTTGATAATGGGAAGAAAATCGAGTTAATTTTACATAATAAGCATCGATACAGCTTACGTGCATTATGTCGATGTTTAAATGTAACCCGAAATCGTTTCTATTATTAACGGCAATTAACGCAGCAATCATAAGATATATCACTGAGTGAAATAGTGGGTAAAATTTTTAATACTAATTATCATGCTTATGGTACAAGGCGTCTGCAAGCAGAGCTGAGAAAGCAAGGCATAACCGTATCTCGACGCCGAATAGGTCGAATAATGGCGAAAAATGGCTGGGTTTCGAAATACACCTGTAAAAAATATTGTATTCATAAAGAAAAAAGCAATGAATCGCTGGTGGGGAATGAACTGAATCGAGAATTTGATATAGGTCAACCACGAAACATATTAGTGACCGATTTAACCTATGTAAGGGTTAAACAACGTTGGCACTACCTTTGTGTAATTGTTGATATCAGTAATCGAGAAATAGTGGGGAGAAGTGCTGGCAGGCATAAAACAGCGGCACTGGTCATGCAAGCTATGAGTCAAATTCCAATGAACTTACAGACGATTGAGTTGTTTCATTCTGATAGAGGAAAAGAGTTTGATAATCATTTGATTGATGAATGTTTAACAGCATTTGGAATTAAACAGTCGTTAAGTCGCAAAGGCTGCCCCTATGATAACGCAATTGCAGAAAGCACATTCAAAGCAGTGAAAACAGAATTTGTGTCAAATACTATTTTTGATTCACTGGCGCAACTTAAATTGGAATTTAATCACTATGTGGATTGGTTTAATTATAATCGAATTCATTCAACATTAAATTACCAGTCGCCGATTGAATACAAAAGAAATCGATGACCTTATCTTTTTGGTACTAAAATGTGTGGACATACCAAAACACATATTATTCATGACTGTTACTACAAAACGAGGAAGCAGGCTAATAAAGCACTATTTGAATATATTGAAATCTATTATAATCGGATACGCCGTCATTCAGCCAATGGCTGGGTATCACCTGAACAATATGAACAACAATATTACCAAAACGAAAAAATGATAGAGAGGCGGGCACTGTCTAATATTTTGGCGAGGATCAAGTAACAGAATAATTTTGTTGTAGTTGCTGTGCCCACGTTTTACGTACCGTTTTGGGCAACTAAGGCTTTTTTATAATTTCTTCCTGAAGCTGTGATTTTAAGCTAAGTTTGGCAAACATCTGCTTATGCTTGCGGTTTTCAGCCTCCAGCTCCTTTAAGCGTTTGATATCCGAAGTTTCCATACCACCGTATTTATCACGCCATTTATAGAAAGTAAAATTACCCATGCCATATTTACGGCACAGTTCTTTAACGGGAATACCCGTTTCAGCTTCTTTTAAAATAGCTACGATTTGATCGTTCAGCCATTTTTTTCATAATTAAATCCCCTTTTACTTTTATCATTGAGAATTTTCTACTTTTTTGCTGTACTATTTTAGGGGATAGTTACACAGGCAATCGCTATACAGGCATTTATTCCGATAAATCCCAATTTAGCCCAGCACTCTTATAAAAAAGATGATGTGTTAAGCAAAAGTTTTTATACTATTAAATGTATTCATTTAGAATCAGCAAGTAATTAGCGATTCAAAAGATAGGAGTATAAAACCTAAAGAGAGTTCTTTCTTATTTAGGCGCAGCTGATATTATTAATTCAATATAAAAAGGAAGTTATTGTAAAATATCTATCAATATTTTGCTAAGACCATTTTCCCCAAAAACTTATAAAACTTATTGCTTGCTTTAATTGGAAAAAATTTATTGGTTAAATTTTAAAGGTCAATAATGGTGGGTCGTGAGCGATTCGAACGCTCGACCAACGGATTAAAAGTCCGCTGCTCTACCGACTGAGCTAACGACCCATTTGATAAGAACTACTATGCGCTTAATAGCTGAAACGATAAGTAATTTCGGGGTGCTATAATACTTATAATTGTATTACTACGCAACCACTTTATTGCTACATTTTTCTAATAGCTGATTATTTATACATTTCATTTTAGTGACGCTAACTTTTTATTAGCAAGCACTACCGCATTCTTATCTTTTGGGTATTTATTCACTACTTGTTGAAAAACAGTTTTAGCTTTTTTGGTATCTCCTTTATCAAGTAAAATTAACCCCACTTTATAAAGACTATCAGCAGCTTTGGAAGAAGACGGAAAATCTTTTACTACAGTAGCATAATAAAATGAAGCATCATTTTTATTACTTTGTTTATATAAAAGCTGACCTAGCCAATAGTTAACATTAGCTCGATAACTAGACTTTGGATAAGATTTCAGATGTTTTTTAAAGGCATCAATAACCTCGTTATTTTGCTTGCCTTCATTAACAAATCGGATTATAAAATTATAATCCGCTTTATCATCGCCAGTAGTTACCCATCCAGATAAATCTGATGAAGATTTGGACAAAGTAGGATCTGAAGATGTTTTTGAACTATATCCTTCTCCTTGTAAATCAAAATCAGTATTTGAAGAAAATCCAGGACTATTAGTCATTTGTTGAAGAATCATTTTCTGGCGTTCAATTATCTGATTAAGTTGATATTTTGTCTCTTCTAACTGACCACGAAGAGTATCTACATCTGCTTGCAAATCGCTAATTTTTTGTTGGTTTTCAATCAATAGCTGTCCTTGTGCTTGAACCGTTTGATCAATGTCGGAACTACTTGCTGCACAACCAGTAAATAAAAGGAATAAAAGTAATGTGAGTATTTTTTTATGCATATTATATAAGACTCAGTGTAAACTTAAAATTAAAAACGGCTGAATAATCAGCCGCTATAAGATGTTATTAGTATCCTACATAGGTTACTACTGCACGACGATTTTTAGCATACGCTTCTTCATCATGACCTAACACAGCAGGTTTTTCTTTACCATAAGAAACGATTTCCATTTGACTTGCAGAAGCACCGTTACCTTGTAAATATGATTTAACTGCAGCAGCACGGCGTTCACCTAATGCGATATTATATTCTGGAGTACCGCGTTCATCAGCATGACCTTCAATAACAACTTTTATGTTACTTGTACGAATAAATTCAGCATGTGCATTTAATAATGTTGCATATTCAGATCTAACATTATATTTATCAAAGTCAAAATAAACTGTATTAATTTGTTGTAATTTTTGAAGTTGCTCTAAGGCTTCTTTTGATAAAGCACCATTTAAATTACCACTAACAGTTTGGCTGCTATTAGATGAGCAAGCAGTTACAGCGATTAATGGTAAAGCAACCGCTGCTACTTTAAGAAATTTAGAAAATTGCATTGTATAAACTCCTGTTGTTTGAATAAATTCTATTTATATATCTAACCAACTTTTAAGTAACGCCCGTTATGGGACTAAAAGATTAGAGTAATATATTATAACGACCTTAAACTTTACACAATTTTAATAATTGCAATGTAGTTGTTTTTTTAAGCTGTCTTTATAAATATGGTGACCATGCAGGGAATTTTACTTGCCCATCAGTAGCTGGTAACCTTGCCTTAAAATTACCATCTGTAGAAACAAGGTTCAAAATTGTACCTAACCCTTGAGATGAACTATAAATGATCATTGTACCATTTGGTGCAATACTTGGCGTTTCATCTAAAAAAGTATCAGTTAAACGTTGATAGGTTTTTGTATCCATATCATATCGAGTTATATGTTGTTCGCCATTATTGCTTGATATCATTGCAATAAACGAACCATCAGGTGACACTCTGGCATTCTGATTTTGCGTATTATCCCAAGTCACCCTCTGCGATTCACCTGTATTTATATTAATACTATATAACTGCGGGCGACCAGCTTGATCAGAAGTGTAAACAATAGTTTGATTGTCCGGCATCCAAGATGGTTCTGTATTATTACTACGGCTAGAAGTAATTTGAGTAATTTGTTTGTTACTTAACGTCATCATATATAAATTTAAGCTACCGCCTTTAGATAGAGCAAATGCTAATTTACTACCGTCTGGAGAAAATGCTGGTGCTCCATTATGTTGAGGGAAAGAAGCTATTGTTTGTACAGCTCCACTATCCAAAGTTTTTAACACTAATGAAGAATGCCCTCCTTCAAAAGTTACATAAGCTATTTTTTTCCCATCTGGTGACCAAGTAGGAGACATTAATGGTTCCTTAGAACGATGAACAGTAATTTGATCATAACCATCATAATCAGACACTCTTAATTCGTGCGAAAACGGCCCTTTAGTCATTTTTACAACATAAGCAATTCGTGTTCTAAATGCTCCCTTAATACCAGTTAGTGATTCAAAGATTTCATCACTTGCAGTATGAGCTGCATAACGAACCCAACGCTTTTCAATAGAGAATTGATTTTGAGCTAAAACTGTACCTGGTCGATTAACTGTATCGACTAATTGATAATTTATAAGATATTTTCCTGACGCATCAGGTTGTATTGAGCCAACAACAACAGCTGAAACACCAACTTTGTTCCATACAGTTGGAGTAACCTCTGAAGCTGTTGTCGGTTTCTGAGGCATTTGATTAACGTCAATAGGATTGAACTTACCACTGTTACGCAAATCAGAAGCAATAATTTCTTCAATGGCTTGTGGCGGTTCTCCACCACCTGTCCATTTAAATGGGGCAACAGCTATAGGTTTAGCTGAGCTCACTCCATCAGTAATAATAATTCTAACTTCAGAATTAGCCATTGAGGTAAAAAGTAAAATAAAACAAGTTGCCAAAAAGCGGGAGGCGAATTTGATCATCTTAAATTCCTTAATAAAAATAAGATACACAGAGTTGAATAAAATATAAAATCATAAAAAACAGAAAACCAAGCTTTTAGGAATTCATATGCTGTCTCTAATTAATTCCATATATTAAGCTTTACAAACCATTAACAATTATACCCTGAGAAAGATAGTCGATATCTAGTCACAAGTCTATAGCCTTTAAAATAAAAAGATTTTTATCATTTAATTGTTTGATTATATATAATAATCAAAGTGATATTAAAAATAATTATTCTAAATCTAATTGCTTATACTAATCCTATTTAGGTAAGGTTTAAAGAGTTTCATAAGATATTTTTATATAAGCGGTAGAAGGGATGTATTAAAAATGTTAAAGCCATTTGACAAATAGCCAAAAGTGATAATTTTGGCTTAATAAGTATTTCTATTTTTGACAAAATTCACAATAAAAAGTATTACGCTGTCCAATTTTTTGTGATTTTATTTCTGTACCACAAATCAGACATTGTTCACCTTCGCGTCCATAAACTTGTAACTCCTGTGCAAAATATCCAGGTTTACCATTAGACTGCAGGAAATCCTTGAGTGTTGTTCCTCCTTGTTTAATTGATTTAGTAAGAACTTGCTTAATAGCAGTTACAAGCCTTTCAAATTCATTTAATTGTAAGGAGTTTACTTTTCGAGTAGGGTTGATTTTTGCCATAAATAACGATTCAGAAGCATAAATATTACCAACCCCAACCACAATATGGTTATCCATAATCCAACTTTTTATGGGAACTTTTCGACTCCTTGCTTTTTCAAATAAATATTCAGTTGAAAATTCGTCACTTAAAGGCTCTGGTCCCAAATGTTGTAATTGAGATATTTCGTCTAGCGAATTTGCCCAAAGCCAAGATCCAAAACGCCTAGGATCGGTATAACGTAGAGTAACGCCGTTTTCTAAAACTAAATCAATATGATCATGCTTTTCTGCTTTTTGTGGATTTTTTAAAATACGTAAACTTCCAGACATTCCTAGATGAATTACGATCCAATTGTTGGGTAACTGTAATAATAAATATTTTGCACGACGTTTTATATCTAAAATAACTTGCCCGTGCACATTACTTATAGCCTTATCAACGGACCAACGTAATTTAGGTTGTCGAACAATAATTTTATCGATAATCTGTCCTTTCAAATACGGCAAAATACCTCGACGACTTGTCTCAACTTCTGGTAATTCAGGCATATAATTTCCATTTAGTTATTTAATAGGTCAGTAACCCAAGTTGGTGCCTGCTGAACGGACCTAGGCTGGTTATTCGCTGAGCATAAGCTATGAGGGTTAATTGTCCATACTGGTAAAGAGCGAATACCACTTCCATCACATTGCCACTGTCCATCACTATCAATAGGTACCATAAAAATATTTTGAGGTAGTGGCAATACTAATTTCTTTGGTGGATTATTTTGTAAATATTCACTATAAATTTTTAAGGCGCCAGTTGCTCCTGTTAATTTCATTGGAGAATGATCATCTAAACCAATCCAAACAACAGCAACATTTTTACCATCTATCCCTGTAAACCAGCTGTCACGAGAATCATTACTTGTTCCTGTCTTAGCTGCTAAATTAAATGAACCATATTTAGCTTTTAGTGAACGAGATGTCCCCGAGTTAACAACTTGCTGCATAGCATAAGTGGTTAAATAAGCCGATTGTTGAGATACGGCCTGAAGCTGTTGTGGATAGCTTTGATAAACTAGCTCACCTTTATCGGTCAATACATATCTTAAAATAGAAAGTGGAGATCGTTGACCATTATTAGCTATCGTTTGAAACATCTGCGCCGTTTCTAACGGTGTTAATTCTAAAGCACCTAGTAATCTTGATGGTAAATTAGATATACGGTCTGTTGATACACCTAATGATTGTAAAGTATTCCTTGTTGCATCAAGCCCTAATGCCACTCCTAGATTAACTGTTGGCACATTAAGCGAAAGTGCTAAAGCATCTACTAACATAACACGATCACGAAATTTACGATCATAGTTTTTCGGTTCCCAATAACCATTACCATCAAGCTTTATTGATAAAGGTTTATCATCAAGCCAAGTATTAAGTTGGTAATGGTCGGGTTGCCCTAGTGCAGTTAAATAAGTTGACGGTTTAGCTAATGAACCAATTGCTCGCTGAGTTAACCAAGCACGGTTATATCCTGGATAACGAGGTTCAGCACTACCAATGATAGAGCGAATTTCTCCAGTTTCTCGGCTAACTATAACCATTGCTGTTTGTAATTCTTTATTAGTTGATTTTCGCAGTTTCTCAATTACGTTAGTTACCGCTTGCTCTGCAGCTGATTGAGCTACAGGATCAAAGGTAGTAAAAATCTTCATACCAGACAGATGTTCTACCTTATCGCCTAATTGTTTTCTAAGTTCACTACGCACAACTTGCATAAATGCTGGTTGTGGCGAAATTACACCACCTTTGGGCAAAACTGATAGTGGGCGCTGACTTAATAAATTATACAACTCATCATCAATAATACCTTGCTGCTGAGCAAGTTTTAAAACAACATTACGACGTTCAATAACTTGTTGAGGTTGTGTCCAAGGATTATATAATGAAGCTCCTTTTACCATGCCAACAAGTACCGCTTGCTGATCTAATGTCAGTTCATTAACTGGGCGACCAAAATAGTAAAGACTTGCTAATGGAAAACCATGGATCTCTTCACTACCCGATTGCCCAAAATAAACTTCGTTTAAATAAAGCTCTAAAATTCGTTCTTTGCTATAGCGTCCATCCAAAATAAGAGCCATATAAGCTTCACGTATTTTGCGACTTAAACTACGTTCGTTAGTTAAAAAAAGGTTTTTGACTGTTTGCTGAGTTAATGTACTTCCACCTTCAGTACGACCTGTTGTTAAATTAACAAAAATCGCACGACCAATAGAATATAAACTTACGCCATGATGATCATAAAAACGTTTATCTTCCGTTGCGACTAATGTTTGTAATAATGAATCAGGAAACTCTTTTAATGGAACAAACAGCCGTTGTTCTCCATTTGGAGAATGCATCATAGTAATTAATTTAGGATCAATCTTAAGCAATCCAAAATCACGACCTGAATCTAGATTAGTAATACGATCAATACGATTTTCATAAAAAGTTATTCTAACTCTAAAAGCTTGCTCTTCACCATCAGGAAAAGTAAAAGGTCGACGATAAATTTCAACCGCATCATTTCTTACAATAAATTCGCCTGGACGAGTAGCTTTGGTATCTTGTTGACGATATTGTGCACCAACTAATATTGTTACCACATCATTTAGACTATATTCACTATCTGGTTCAAGATCAATAATTTGTCCATAAACTGCAGCTGGTAACTCCCATACATTTCCATCAATCCGTTCTTTAATTTGTTGATCAAGATAAACGCCATAAATAATAGCCACTGCAGCAAAGACAAGAAACAACTTAAATAGTAGTGTCAAAAATCGTCGCCAAAGTGTAGTCTTTTTATTTTTTCTGGTCTTTTTAGAAGAGCGTTTTTTTTCTGTTTTAGTTGATGTTTTCAAACTGCACCTAACATTTATTATTAAATAATAATTAGCTTATGATAACATAATTTTTAAGGGCACCTTGACCACCTTTTTTAAAAAGGCCAGGTAAGTAAAGGTTTAAATATAAAAACAAATATATAAACTTAAAAGTTTAGTTGAGAGCTAATACTTTTAACTTTTGAAAAGAATGCCTTTCTCGACTTACCTGTTAATCCTTCTGAAATAGGTAAACTTGCTGTTAATGGATTAACTGGCTTGTTATTAATATGTAATTCAAAATGAAGATGAGGTCCAGTAGAACGCCCTGTATTTCCCGATAGGCCGATTTTATCGCCTTGCTTAACTTGTTGACCTGGTTTAACTAAAATTTTATCCAAGTGCATATAAGTTGTCATATACTGACGACCATGCCGAATAGCAATATAGTTACCCGCTGAACCACTATATTTTGCAATTACTACTTCACCATTACCAACGGATAATACAGGAGTACCACGTGATACAGCAAAATCAACACCATTATGAGGGGCTATTTGTCCTGTAACTGGATGTAAACGACGTGGATTAAATCCAGAAGAAACACGTGCTTTTTTCGCTAAAGGATAACGGAAAAAACTCTGCGATAAGCTATTACCATTAATATCATAATATTTACCATCATCAGCTAAAATAGCATAATAATCCTTATTTCCATTTTTAATTCGAATACCTAACAACTGACTATTAGATAAGCTTTTACCATGCATTTCCCGTGTTAGAGCAACTGAAAATTTATCACCAACTTGTAATCGACGAAAATCTAAGCGCCACTGTAAAGCGCGAGTAATAATACCTATTTCATTACTAGTTAACCCACTTTTTCGAGCATCGGCAACAAAACTAGATTTAATGTCACCTTTTATAACAATATTTTGTGGGATGACTTCAGCAGTTTCAGAGCTTTCTATAAATTTATCACCCGATTTTTCATAGATTCGAATATTATTGCTTGATATTGTCCAACTAAAAGTTTGCAAATTATGATTATCATCAGTTGTCCAACTAATTTGTTGACCAATTCGTAGATTTGCAAGTTGCTTAAATTTTGTTGTTAATTGATAGATATCATTTTTATTAACATTATAACGAATTAGAATATCATGCAAAGTATCGCCACGAACAATAGTATATTGTACTGCATTATCTTTACCATCAACGATATCATCTAATTCATCTTTAACAATTTCATCTTCAGGAACATCAGATGATTCAGCAACGGTAGCCATTTTCCCATTTACTATCTCGACTTTTCCATCACCATCAATAGAGCTGGAATTATCATTTACAGTAGTTTCAACTTGAGGAGTTAAAGGAACATAAATTGTTCGATCCAAATTGAGCGGACGCCACAGAGCAGTAAATAAAATAACAATAAAAAGAACGCCCAATATTGAAAAATAGGGAATTTTAAAATTATTTCTTTCAATATTGAAGGATTTTATTTTTCTTGCCAAAATTAACCTTAACTATTTATTACTAAAACTAATTTTTATCTAAACAATCCAACAGTTGCTGTGTTAAATTTGTTAAAAATTGTAAATATGCACCTTTTGAAGGTGTTATACTCGTTCCTAATGGATTCAATTCTCCAATTCGAACATCTGTTCCACTCACTAATTTTTCAATAACTGCAGGGCTAAACTGTGGCTCACGAAATACACATACTGCTTGGTGCTCTTTGAGCTCCTGTTGAATAGCATAAACTTTTTGAACACCAGGCTGAACTGCTGGATTTATAGTAAAACTGCCTAGTTTTTTTAATCCGAACTGTGCCTCAAAATACCCATAGGCGTCATGAAACACAAAATACCCTCTATTTTGTACGGTAATTAGTTTTTTTGCAATGTTTTGTTCTGTTTCTGTGAGTTTAGTAATGAATTCGTTTAAATTTTCATCAATTAATATGCTTTTATCTGGATAAAGCGTAACAAGTCTATCATGAATTGATTGTGCGATAATTTTAGCAATTTTAGGTGAAAGCCAAATATGCTCATCATATTCACCATGGTGATCTTGATTGACCTCATCATGAGAATGATCATCTTCGTGATCATCATGGCTGGTTCTAAGTAACGATTTGATTTCTGGTACAGCCATTAATTCAATTTGCTTTTGCTTATCTATATTTTTTAAAATTGTTGGCATAAAAGCTTCCATATCTTCACCGACCCAAACCACAAGTTCGGCTGATTTAAGTTTTGCTAAATCAGAGGGCTTTAAATAATAAGTGTGTGGAGATGCGCTATCAGGAAGTAAAATATCATTATCAGTTACTCCTGAAGCAATGGCTTCAGTAATAAACCCAATGGGCTTTACAGATGAAATAACTGTCGCATTAGCTATGTTAGTGATAGTTTGCATAAATATTAATGAACAAAATATCATTAAAGAACAGATTAATTGTTTACTATTTTGTGCAATATATTTTTTCACACCATATATCCTATATTTAAAAGTATGATAGAATAAAAACATTAATTGTTATAATATAACATAACATTATTGTAGGCAAGGGCTCTTAACGATATGACACCACTAATTTCTCTTGATAGTGTTTCAGTAGAAATTGACCATCAAAAAATATTATATGACGTTTCGTTAGCAATACATCTTAATCAAATTATTACATTACTTGGTCCCAATGGTGCAGGTAAATCAACTCTAGTAAAAGTCATTTTAGGTTTAATTCCATTTACTTCAGGGACAATTAAGCGTTCAACCAATTTAACAATTGGTTATGTACCACAATCAATTAATTTAAATACCACTCTGCCTATTACTGTTAAACGTTTTATGCACTTAAATAAACAGTTAAATACCGAAAAAATTTTTAATACGCTATCAATGGTAAAAGCTGAATATTTGATTAATAAATCTATGCATCAATTATCGGGTGGAGAATTGCAACGCGTATTATTAGCTCAAGCCTTAGCAAAGCAACCTCAATTATTAATTCTTGATGAACCAACTCAAGGAGTGGATGTTAGTGGTCAAGTATTATTATATGATTTAATCGTTAATGCAAAAAAACAGTTTAATTGCGGTGTATTAATGGTTTCTCATGATCTTCATTTAGTTATGGCAAAAACAGATGAAGTAATTTGTTTAAATCATCATATTTGTTGTTCAGGCACACCTGCTATTGTATCTAATGATCCTGAGTTTATTTCTCTCTTTGGACGACATGGGGCTTCACAAATCGCTGTTTATAAACATCATCATAATCATCAACATGATTGCTGCACTTCTACTATTGATCAACATAAGCAAATTGCTATGCCTAGTTATGGAAAAAAAAATAATGATTGAGTTACTATTACCTTCTTTATTAGCTGGTTTATGCTTAACAAGCATAACTGGTCCCTTAGGTACTTTCGTTGTTTGGCGTAAAATGTCTTATTTTGGTGATACCCTATCCCATGCTGCTTTACTTGGTATCGCTTTTGGTTTTTTACTGAATATCAATTTATTTTATGCAGTCATTTGTGTAACTCTTTTACTGGCCTTAGGATTACTTTGGTTAGAAACTCAAAAACAACTTCCAATTGATAGTTTACTTGGTATTTTAGCTCATAGTGCATTATCTCTTGGTTTAGTTGTAATTAGTTTAATGAATAATATCCGAATCGATCTAATGGGATACTTATTTGGTGATCTATTATCAGTAACATATTCTGATCTTTATCAAATTACTACTTGTGTAGCATTTATTGGTGCCTTATTGCTTTGGCGATGGAATGACATTTTATTTATTACTGTAAGTGAAGAGTTAGCTTTTAGTCACGGTATTAATGTTCAAATAACAAAATTGCTTTTAACTCTACTGTTGGCGCTAACAATAGGTCTATCAATGAAATTTGTTGGAGCTCTGATTATTACATCTTTACTTATCATCCCTGCCGCAACAGCCAAATATTATTCAAAAACTCCCGAGGCAATGGCAATAATTGCTATAATAATTGGTATGTTATCAGTGATTACAGGGCTAATATTTTCTTTTATTTACGACACACCAACAGGGCCATCAATTGTATTAAGTAATACTTGTTTATTTTTTATATCATTATTTATTTCAAAATTAACTTTAAACAAAAAAAATTAAGATTATTGCAAAATTAGATTATTTATTGCGTGACATATCCCATTAATAAAAATGACTTTAATAATCAGTTAACTATTTCTAATACTATAATAGTACAATTCAATATGTTGATAATTAAAAACTATGTCACTTGCAATTATTTATACTCGAGCATCTATTGGAATACAAGCACCGTTGATAAACGTTGAAGTTCATATTAGTAACGGGTTACCTGGTTTTGTTTTAGTTGGTCTGCCTGAAGCAACGGTTAAAGAAGCTAAAGATCGAGTTAGAAGTGCTATTATTAATAGTGGTTTTACTTTTCCTTCAAAAAAAATAACTGTTAACTTATCTCCTGCAGATCTTCCAAAAGAAGGAAGTCGCTTTGATTTACCAATAGCTATCGCTATTCTTGCCGCTACAGAGCAAATTCCAACAGATAATCTATTACATTATGAATTTTTGGGAGAATTAGCTCTTTCAGGTAATATTAGAGCAGTAAAAGGAGCAATTCCGGCAGCTATTTCTTCTAAAAAGAAAAATCGCACACTAATTATTTCAGCAGAAAATCAATCTGAAATTTCTTTAATTCACCAAAACAATACTTTAATCACCAATAACTTATTAGAGTTATGCCAATATTTATATAACGAAATTGACTTGCCAGCAGTCCAATATCGTGAATACAAAGATATTGATAATAATTTATCAAGCCTACAAGATATAATCGGACAGGAACAAGCCAAAAGAGCATTAGAAATTGCAGCCGCAGGAGGTCACAATTTACTATTAATTGGACCTCCTGGAACAGGTAAGACTATGTTAGCAACTCGTTTGACTTCCCTGTTACCTCAATTATCTGATGAAGAAGCACTTGAAAGTGCGGCAATAACTAGTCTAGTTAGTCCAAATGGATCAATTAAAAACTGGCGTAAGAGGCCGTTTAGATCACCTCACCATAGCGCATCAGCAGCAGCATTGGTTGGCGGAGGAACAATACCTAAACCAGGAGAAATATCACTAGCACATAATGGGGTTTTATTTTTAGATGAATTACCAGAATTTAACCGAAAAGTATTAGACGCTCTTAGAGAACCAATTGAGTCAGGTGAAATTATCATTTCGAGAGCAAACGCAAAAATAAAATTTCCTGCTAAGTTTCAATTAATAGCAGCAATGAATCCAAGCCCTACAGGACATTATCAAGGAACACACAATAGAACAACACCCCAGCAAACAATTCGCTATCTAAATCGACTTTCAGGACCATTTCTCGATAGATTTGATATTTCTATTGAAGTACCTTTATTGCCTAAAGGCACCTTAAGTCAAAAAAAGACTTCCGATGAATCAACCGAAACGGTAAAACAGCGAGTTTTACAAGCAAGAAATATTCAGTTTAAAAGAAACAATAAATTAAATAGTCAGTTAAGTGCAAATGAAATACAATGTTATTGCAAATTATCAGATGAAAATAATGAATATTTAGAACAAGCATTGATTAAATTAGGACTCTCTGCTAGGGCGTGGCATCGTATATTAAAAGTATCGCGTACAATTGCAGATTTAGATTCGTCAGAAAATATAGAACGAAAACATATTTCAGAAGCATTAAGTTATCGTTCTATGGATCGATTATTAATTCAATTACACAAAAATATCGGTTAAAAGAATTAGTCGTCACTATCGACAAAATCATCAGTTGTATCAACTTGAGGCTTCCCGCCGGATAATGTATGAAAGCGTTTAGGCTTATTTATACGAGAAAGATATTTTAGCCAAGTTTTTTCGAAATCAGTTGATGGTTCCTTTTTACCTTTACAAACGGCAACAAATGATTTTTCTTCTGCTGTAGTAGGTTTTCTAACTTCTGTATCAAGATCTTTAAAAGCACACCCATGTTTTTCCAAAATAAGAGCTTCTTTAATAGTAAAGTCTCCGTGACGAGAAAATCCTCTTGGATAATTCTTATTATCAAAAAAACGTTGTTGACTTACAAAACTCTCAGCCATGTTCTATCCTCTAGGTTGTAAAAGTATCTGGGCAGGAATTATAATTGACTAAGTTAATCTGTAAATAGAATTCTTTTATTTGTTCTATCAAAAATGACTAAATGATTAAATTTAAAACAGAACAATTATTTTTGTGGCAGGGGCGGAGAGTCTCGAACTCCCAACACCCGGTTTTGGAGACCGGTGCTCTACCAATTGAACTACGCCCCTAAATAAGGTGGCGGAACGGACGGGGCTCGAACCCGCGACCCCCTGCGTGACAGGCAGGTATTCTAACCAACTGAACTACCGCTCCACCGTATTTGGTATGTATATATAAAATTTAAAAGTCTGGCGGCACCCTACTCTCACATGGGTAATACCCACACTACCATCGGCACTACGGCGTTTCACTTCTGAGTTCGGCATGGGGTCAGGTGGGACCACCGCGCTATTACCGCCAGACATATCCTGTACTCTCTTTCTTAATTGCTGTCCATTATCTCATATCAACAACAATCACTCAATTCGGAACAAACTGTTTTTTCAATCTCTATTCTCTTTTCGATGATTTTCTCATCTAGTAATAACTTCTGCGTAACCCAAAACAACTCCGAGTTGTAAGGTTAAGACTCTCGGTTCATTAGTATCAGTTAGCTCAATGTATCACTACACTTACACACCTGACCTATCTACGTCTTAGTCTCAAACGGACCTTACTGAATCTCTTCAGGGAAAACTCATCTCGAGGCTAGTTTCGTGCTTAGATGCTTTCAGCACTTATCTATTCCGCACGTAGCTACCGGGCAATGCAATTGGCATCACAACCCGAACACCAGCGGTGCGTTCACTTCGGTCCTCTCGTACTAGAAGCAAACCCTCTCAATTTTCCTACGCCCATGGCAGATAGGGACCGAACTGTCTCACGACGTTCTAAACCCAGCTCGCGTACCACTTTAAACGGCGAACAGCCGTACCCTTGGGACCTACTTCAGCCCCAGGATGTGATGAGCCGACATCGAGGTGCCAAACACCGCCGTCGATATGAACTCTTGGGCGGTATCAGCCT
>NZ_JBIDFG010000008.1:0-127035 GCF_046635625.1 Gilliamella sp. BG1
TTTGATCTCACTTAATCACTAACTTTCCGTCTGCTTGTCGCTGACTGCGTGTCAGTGGGTGCGCATTATAGGGGCTTCTTTTTTTTTAGCAAGCAAAAAAGATAAAATAGCCATCTGGTCGCGCAAGTTTTAATCTCACTTAACTTTAATGTTTTGATATTTATTAAGATTGTAATCAGATAATTTTTTAATCAAATTTTCTACAGGCTGAGTATAAACTGTGCTTAATACAATATTTTCGGACGCAGAAGAAATTATTTGATCCAGATTATATTTATCATTTAGTAAATTACAGACTCTTGTCGCAATCGCATAACCTGAATCTATTAGGCTCGCCTGAGGAAAAAGCGTCTGTAATTCTGTCTTAATAAAAGGATAATGCGTACAACCTAGTATTATTGTATCAGGGATTGTTTGTAACCCAAGCCAAGGTTGCATTAGTTCTTTTAACTGTTTCATATCTACATTAATGCCTTGTAATTTATTTTCGGCTATAAGTGCTAATTCCGATAAACCTAACATTTTAACAGTACAATGCGAAGCAAATTGCTGTATTAAATCGGTTATATAAGTTCTTTCAACTGTTGCCTTTGTTGCTAATAATCCTATACATTTATTTTTAGTAAGTAAGCTAGCTGGTTTAATCGCTGGTACAACACCAATAATAGGGAAAGAAAATTTAGCGCGCAAACTAGGTAAACAGATAGTACTAGCTGTATTACAAGCAATAACTGCTAAATCAATTGGATAAAATTTAGTAACAGCCTCAATGACAGAGTTCACTCTATTAATTAAAAACTCTGATGATTTATCACCATAAGGGAACATCTCATTATCGAATACATAGATATAGTGTGCATTAGGTATTTTATTGTAAATTTCATTATAAACAGATAAACCACCAATACCTGAATCAAATATTAACACTGAAGGAGATTGTTTTACGATATTCATTTTAGCTATAGGATATTAAATAATAAATTAGAAACGCATCATATCGTAAATTGATTAAAAATTAATGCAAGTATTTTACCCAAGCTAATGTTGCATTTAGTTCCATAAATTATAAACTAGACGTCTAGACGGTAAAACTGCTAAAATAAATACTTACTAAAGCTAAATATTATATTTCGAATATTGTGCAAGAATAAGTTAAGGGGGTATTCTATGTCAGAGTTTCTATTTACTTCAGAATCTGTTTCAGAAGGTCATCCAGATAAAATTGCCGATCAGATATCTGATGCTGTACTTGATGCAATTTTAAAACAAGATCCGAAAGCGCGTGTTGCTTGCGAAACATATGTAAAAACCGGTATGGCCTTAGTTGGTGGTGAAATCACTACTTCAGCTTGGGTAGACATCGAAGAATTAACTCGAAAAACAATTAATGATATTGGATATACCAGTTCAGAAATGGGATTTGACGCAAATTCATGTGCTGTGCTTAATGCTATTGGTAAACAATCTCCGGATATCAATCAAGGAGTTGATCGAAACGATCCTCTAGAGCAAGGTGCTGGTGACCAAGGTATTATGTTTGGTTATGCTACAAATGAAATGCCAAATCTAATGCCTGCTGCTATAAGCTACGCTCATGACTTAATGCGCCGCCAAGCAGAAGTTAGAAAAAATGGTACACTTCCTTGGTTAAGACCTGATGCAAAAAGCCAAGTAACATTAATTTACCAAGACGGTCAGATAAAAGGTGTTGATACAATCGTTCTATCAACTCAGCATTCAGAAGGTATTGAGCAAAAAGCATTACATGAAGCCGTCATGGAAGAAATCATTAAACCAACATTGCCAGCCGAATGGTTAACACCTAGAACAAAATACTTTATTAATCCAACTGGACGTTTTGTTATTGGTGGCCCTATGGGAGACTGTGGATTAACTGGACGCAAAATCATTGTCGATACGTACGGTGGAGCAGCTCATCATGGTGGAGGTGCCTTTTCTGGAAAAGATCCTTCAAAAGTTGACCGCTCAGCAGCTTATGCCGCACGCTATGTTGCAAAGAATATTGTTGCTGCAGGACTTGCTGACAGATGTGAATTACAAATATCTTATGCAATTGGTATTGCCAATCCTACATCAATCTATGTCAATACTTTCGGCACAGAAAAAATCCATCACGATAAAATTGTATCGCTTATTAAAGAATTCTTTGATTTAAGACCTTATGGATTGATCCAAATGCTTGAGCTAATTCAACCGATCTATCAACAAACTGCAAGTTACGGTCATTTTGGTCGAGATATATTCCCTTGGGAAAAAACTGATAAAGCGGCACTACTACGTGATGCAGCAGGACTATAAACGCATACCAATTTATTTACATAATCAAACTATGGCTTGTTTAAGAACTCACTTAATGCAAGCCAATCAACGTCTACATTCCCAATATAAAGAGCCTAAGATCATTTATAAACCCAAAGGCAGTATTGCTGGTAGTGCCTTTTTAACACGTTGGGAAATTCAACTTAATTCGATTATGTTGCTAGATAATGGTACTCAATTTATTGAGGAAGTTGTGCCTCACGAATTAGCACATCTCATTGTCTTTAAAGAGTTTGGCAAAGTAAAACCACATGGTAAAGAATGGCAATATATTATGTCAGAAATATTAGGAAAAATCCCTGCAACAACTCACCGTTTTCCTATTCAACGCAATACTTATTTATACTACTGCAGTTGTCAACAACATCAATTAACCTCAATAAGACACAACAAAATTCAAAATAATAAAACTAGTTATTTATGTCGTAAATGCGGTACTATACTCAAACTTAAAAGTGCCATTTAGTACTAAGATATTATATGTGTAAGTTAGATTTTCATTTTTACAAAAGTTCGTTATTAATTATCACTCTTGGCATTATCCTTTATATTACGGGAAATTGGTTTATACCTTTATGCAATGGAATGACGGTTGTAGTGATTGAACATATTCAATCTCTCTTCTTATTATTTATGTGCTGTTATACCTATTATTATGCAAAACGAGTATCTGAACATTCTGAGCTTTATAGATTTTGGATTTGGACAATTTTCTGGTGGTTTATGATTTTTGGTCGAGGAATTAGTTGGGGAAGAGACTTTTTCCCTGAGGTACCTCGTTTCTATTATAAAATCATTGCGAGTATATTAATAGCGCTCCCAATACTAAGTATATTTTTACTCACGATTCGCCGAGAAATTGCTCGTCGCTACAAATACGAAAAAATACCATTTTGGCATATATTCTTTGCTTTTTTATTCTTAGGTATAGCTGATATTGCAGAACATCGCCGTATTGGACATGAATTTCTAGTTATAACAAAAGAGCGAAAAGATCTCATTGAAGAATTAATGGAAATTCCTTGTCTTCTTTGTTTATCCTTAATAACCTTTTATATGCAAAAAAATGAAAAAAAGAGAGTAGATTCCCTATGCTAAGCTACCGCCACAGTTACCATGCAGGAAATCATGCAGATGTATTAAAACATATTGTTTTAACGTTATGTATTGAATCATTAAAGGAAAAAGAAAAGCCTTTTTTATATTTAGATACACACTCGGGGGCAGGACGATATCTATTAAGAAGTGAGCATGCAGAAAAAACGGGTGAATATTTATCAGGAATTAATTTACTATGGCAACAATCTAATATTCCTGAATTGCTTAATACATACATATCGGTACTAAGACGCTATAATCCTTTTGAGGAAATAAAATATTATCCTGGTTCACCATTAATTGCGAAGCAATTATTACGTGAACAAGACAAGCTCAACCTTACAGAGTTACACCCAACTGATTACCCTTTATTAAAACAAGAATTTAGTAAAGATAAACGAACAAAAGTTTTACGTGAAGATGGATTTTCCCAATTAAAATCAAAGTTACCTCCACTATCTCGTCGTGGAATAATATTGATTGATCCTTCTTATGAAATTAAAGACGATTATCAAAAAATCCCTACAGCATTATTTGAAGCATATAAACGTTTTGCAACAGGTGTTTACTTAATTTGGTATCCTGTGGTATCTCGTACACAAACTCAAAAAATGATTGATAATATTGTTAACTTAGGCATAAAACGAATTTCACAATTTGAGCTGGCAATAAAGCCTGATAATAACCAAAAAGGCATGACAGCATCAGGGATGATAGTAATTAACCCACCATGGAAATTACACGAACAAATGCATACAATTTTGCCATGGCTAAAAACAACACTAGACGTTGGAAAAACAGGAAATTTCATCATTAGAGAGCTAAATGGAGTTGATCCTTTATATTAACCATAAGTATCCAATGCGTTAATTTCTTGAAAAATTTCCCCATCGTAAGTAACGATGGGGAGTCATTTTTAATGATGATCAATAAAAATAAATTTTAAAGCAAATAGTAAAGCAAAAATTATTACACAAAGATTTAATTGTTTAAATTTGCCAGTAAAGGTTTTTAACACTACATAAGAGATAAAACCTAGTGCAACCCCTTCAGTAATTGCAAAGGCAAATGGCATCATAATTGCTGTAATAAAAGCTGGTGTTGCCTCTGTTAAGTCAGACCAGTTAACTTTAACTAAGCTTGAAACCATTAAGATCCCAACAAAGATAAGTGCGCCTGATGTTGCATAGGTAGGTACTAAATGTGCCAGTGGCGAGAAAAAGGCTACCAATAAGAATAATAGTCCAACTACTACTGCGGTTAATCCTGTTCGACCACCCACAGAGATACCTGCGGAACTTTCAATATAGGTTAACACTGATGATGTACCAAATAATCCACCTAAAGAGGAGCTAAAACTATCAATTAACAGCGCTTGACGCATTTTGGGGAATCGACCTTTTTCGTCACTAATGCCTGCTTTATCTGTTAGTGCTAAAATAGTGCCTGATGAGTCGAATAAGCTGACAATCATTATTGAAAATATTACACCCATAATACCAATATTTAGCGAACCTGCCAGATCAACATGGCCAACAACACTAGTTACACTAGGTGGCATAGACACAATGCCTTGGTAACTGATATTTGGATCAAGCCATAGTGCAAGTAGTGTTACTACTAAAATCGAAATTAATACAGCAGCATGAAAGTTGCGTGCCGCTAAAATAACAATAATGAAAAAACCTAGTGATCCTAATAGGACTTTAAGCGATAAGATATTCCCCATAGTTAATAGTGTGGAAGGAGAAGCGACTACAATGCCCATATTTTGAAATCCCATAAAAGCAATAAATAGTCCAATACCTGCACTAATACCTACACGCAGACATTGTGGAATATGTTCAATTAACCAGTGACGAACTTTAAATAGTGATAACGCAAAAAAGATTAAAGAACCCCAAAATATCGCTCCCATACCAATTTGCCAAGAATAGCCCATTGCCCCACATATGCCATAGGCAAAAAAGACGTTAAGCCCCATGGCAGGTGCTAATGCAATTGGTAAATTGGCAAATAGCCCCATTAAAATGGTAGCAAAGGCTGTTACGATACAAGTTAGAACAAAAACAGCAGAAGTATCCATACCTGTTGCTGATAAGATGGAAGGATTCACGAAGATGATATAAACCATTGTTAAAAAGGTAGTACAACCAGCGATAATTTCAGTACCGATAGTTGTTTTTTTCTCTTTCAATTGAAAGGTTTTTTCGAATATTGACTTCATAAGTTTAGGCCTAATTTAGATTGATAAGTAAGAGTAAAAGTTTATAAACAGTTTTACCTATTTTTTACTAAAGGGGAAAAATAAAAAAGATGAGGAGTATTTACTCCGCACCTTCAAATAAACAAAAATTTTTCAGCGTCAATTATTGCTAGTTATTTATTTTGGTCAAGCGTTATTCTAGTTATTTCTCTTTGCTGTATTATAATGCTACAGAATCAGGTTTATTTAACGTGATTTTTACTTTAAGAATTCTATGACTTTCTATTTCAGCTACTTCAAATAAATAATCGCCAATTTGCAAGGTTTCACCAACATTGAGTAAATGTTGAGCTTTTTCCATTAATAGCCCCGCTAGGGTATGATATTCACGTTTATCATCGATCGGTATTGGTACAAAACGGACTAGCTCTTCAACTGGAATATAACCATTAGCAATCCAGCTATTATCATCTAGACATTGAATATCATGTTTAGCATCAATTTCCTCTTCTTCTGTTGGAAAATCACCAGCAATGGTTTCGATAATATCTGTTACCGAGACAACCCCTTGCATTGAACCAAATTCATCAACCACAAAAGCAAAATGAGTTTTGGCCTTTTTAAATTGTTCTAATGCAACCAGTAACGATACGGTTTCTGGAAAGATTAAAGGTTGTTTGATTAGTGAGTGTATATCAATCGGTGCTTTGCTTTGTAGTACATCTTTTAAAAGGTCATTAACTTGGATAATGCCTAAAGGCTCATCAATTGAGTCATTATCAGTGACAACTAAACGAGAATGAGGATTATCAAAGATTTCTTTTATTATAACATCACGATCGTCATTAATATTGACCATATCAACATCAAGTCGAGATGTCATAATGCTACTGACCGAACGCTGTGCAAGTCCAAGTACTCGTTCAACCATGCTGAGTTCTTGATGATTAAACACTGATACTTTTTTATTAGCATCAGATACGATATCAATATTATGAGTATCGGGATCTTCCTCAGCATCACCTTTTAGTAGATGTAAAATAGCTTCGGCAGTACGTTCTCGTAGCGGTTTTTTATTTAATGCTTTACGGCGATTTAGTATGGCTAATTGATTAAAAAATTCAATCATGATTGAGAAACCGATCGCCGCATATAAGTAACCTTTTGGAATAATAAAATCAAAACCTTCGGCAACAAGACTAAATCCTATCATTAATAAGAAGCTCAAGCATAGGATCACAATGGTTGGATGGGCATTGACAAAATTAGCCAATGGTTTGCTTGCAACCATCATAATGCCTATTGCTATACAAACGGCAATAATCATCACTGGGATATGTTCAACCATTCCAACAGCTGTAATAACTGAATCAAGCGAGAACACTGCATCAAGTACAACTATTTGAGCAACGACAGTCCAGAAGTGGGATGTCTTTTTAGGTTTACCATCCTCATTTGATGTGCCTTCAAGGCGTTCATTGAGCTCCATGGTAGCTTTAAATAGCAAGAATATACCACCAATTAGCATAATTAGTTGTCGGGCATTAAAACTGATCTCGGATATCGAAAATAGCGGTGTAGTGAGTGTGACTAACCAACCCGTAAACATTAATAATAAAATTCGAGTGATTAATGCAAAAGCAAGACCGGTAACGCGGGCTTTATCTCGTTGTTGGGGTGGAAGTTTCTCGGCAAGAATGGCTATAAAAACAATGTTATCAATACCAAGGACGATTTCAAGTACAACCAGAGTGGATAAGCCAATCCAGATTGTAGGATCCATGATCCATTCCATATGTCAGGTGATTACCTCTAATAAATACAGCACATGCTGCGTTGTAATTCTGTCTGTAATTGAGCAAATAATCAATAAAATATTTATAAAAATTGCATATCCTGTTAAAAACTTTCAGGTAACTATGTGTTTCAGTATAAATTTAGCTTTTCCAAAATGTTGGTGTGAATAAAACTAGTAAGGTAAATATTTCTAATCGCCCAAATAACATGTCAACCACCATTACCCATTTTACTATATCACTGACACTAGCAAAATTATCACTTACACTACCAAGACCAACCCCTAAATTGTTAAGTGATGATGCTACTATGTAAAAAGAGTCAGTGGCATCAATGCCTGTTGCCATAATAATAAATAAGCTAACTAAAAAGACCAACGTATATGCAGAAAAGAATCCCCAAATTGCTTCGATTATGCGTTCAGAAACCACGCGATTATTTAATTTTAAAGTATAAATAGCGTTAGGATGAATAAGGCGCTTTAGTTCACGTGAGCCTTGCATAAACAAAATTAACACACGAACCACTTTTAAACCGCCACCCGTTGATCCCGCACAACCACCAATAAATGAAGCGCACAATAAAAAGATTGGTAATGATGATGGCCATGTGTTGATATCATCGACACTAAAGCCTGCTGTTGATGATATGGATACCACTTGTAAGATAATTTTATCAATGCTCAGGCGGTGTGGTTTATAGAAATAAATAACAATTGTGCAGATAGCAACTAGTATCAGTAGAATAAATATAAATGTTCTGAACTCTTGATCACGCCAGTACTCTTTAATCGAAAAGCCACTTAGTGCGGCAAAATGGAGCGCAAAATTACAACCAGATAAAATCAAAAAGAGGGTGACGATGTAATTGATTACTGGACTGTTAAAATAGGCTAAATTATCATCATGGGTTGAAAACCCTCCCATTGATATCGTGGAAAAACTATGTGACACAGCATCAAATACATTCATACCAGCCAGCCAGAGACAAATAGCACAAAGCGTTGTTAGCAAAATATAAATTGACCAAAGTGTTTTAGCTGTTTCAGCAATACGTGGACGCATTTTACTGTCTTTTTGCGGACCTGGAATTTCGGCACGATAAAGTTGCATTCCCCCTACCCCCAGTAATGGTAAGATAGCAACAGCTAGCACGATAATCCCCATCCCTCCAAGCCATTGCAATAATTGGCGATAGAAAAGTAAAGCTTTAGGTAGATGATCTAACTTAACAATTGTGGTGGCACCTGTTGTGGTTAAGCTTGAAAATGATTCAAAAAATGCAGTATTTAAATTTAAATTAATATGTGTATCAAAAATAAAAGGAAAAGCGCCAATTGATCCTAGAACAACCCAAAATAGTACGACGATAAAAAAGCCTTCACGTGTGCTCAGCTCGTGGCGATGATTACGATTAGGAAACCATAGTGCAATTCCTAAAATTAAGGCAACAAAAAAAGAGCGAACAAAAATTGCACCAGCCCCATCGCGATAGATTAATGCAACAAGTGCTGGTAATAACATGAATATCGATAATAGGGATACTAATAAACCGATAATTCGTAAAATTGATCGCCAATGCATCATGATGATAGTCTCTACTTAAATCCACGTGATGCTTTGATAAGATCATAGGCCGCTTGAATCTCTTGTGCACGTTTTTTGGCGGCTTCAAGCATCTCTTTCGGTAAGCCTTTCGATACTAACTTATCAGGATGATGCTCATTCATTAATTTACGATAAGCTCTTTTTATTTCTGAGATTTCAGCTGTAGCTGCAACACCTAAAATTTTGTAAGCATTTTGTAGGTCGGATTGTGGTGAGCGACCTTGATAATTTCCATAATTATTACTGCGTTGGTATTGGTCTCGTTGTCCGTGTTGGTTACTATAGCCATTTTGACGGAAGTGATAACTTCCCATCATCATTTGGATATATATTGCCATTTGTTGACGTGGAATATTAAATTCTTCAGCCACAATAAATAAAATTTGTTGTTCTTTTTCGTCTAAAACGCCATCAACTAATGCAGCTTGGATCAATTGCTCACAAAAAATATTTAACACATTACGTCGAAAACGATATTGTGCGTATAGCTCAGCCAAACGAGAT
This sequence comes from Gilliamella sp. BG1, assembly GCF_046635625.1. Classification (NCBI taxonomy): domain Bacteria; kingdom Pseudomonadati; phylum Pseudomonadota; class Gammaproteobacteria; order Orbales; family Orbaceae; genus Gilliamella; species Gilliamella sp. BG1. The sequence continues at coordinate 9,553 of NZ_JBIDFG010000008.1, forward strand.
CTTAGTGGGTAGTTACTTGCTTTACCATTATTAAATGAATCTTGTGCTAGTTTTCGGCCGTTTCGGTCAAGTTGTAATCTATCCATAAATTGACTGGCAAGATTAATATCATCTTGTGTGACGACCCCTTTAGCTTTACTTAAGTGACCTAGAACTTCAAAAACAACGGTTAAATAAAGTGTTGGATTTGCTTGTGTTCTTTGTTCGGTCAATTTATTACAAAACGTACGGTAAAGCATTGGCCCAACAAAAAGCCCAAGAATAAATCCCCATCCTGTTTTTAATACAGTGCTCAAAACAAAGCCTGCAATTATTGCCCAGATAAAAGACATATTATTCGTTCACCTCTATTTTATCTATCTTTTGTAAACCTCTCGGTAATGGTGTACCTTTTCGTGCTCGCTCTGCCTTAAATTTTTGTAAATCAGCAGGATATAATGTAAGTTTGCGTTTACCAACATATAACGTTATTGAAGTGTCTTGTGTAATTAATAGAGTATAAGCAAGGCAGTCATCAGCACCTGAAAGTGATACAATTTTATTTCCTTTACCTTTAGCAAGTTCAGGTAAATCTTTTACAGGAAATATGAGCATTCGTCCTGCTTTGGTAATTGATAGTAGTAAACTATCTTCAGATGTGATTTCAATTGGTGGCAATATTTTAGATTCTTTAGGCAAATTAATAATTGCTTTACCATTACGATTGCGAGCAACCAAATCACTAAATTGACCAATAAATCCATAACCAGCACTTGAAGCAAATAATAATTTTTGGTTATCATTTTGAGACATGAGCACATGTTCAACTGTTGCACCAGCGGGTAGTGCTAATTTACCAGTTAATGGTTCGCCTTGACTTCGTGCTGATGGTAACGTGTTTGGTTCTATAGCATAACTACGTCCCGTTGAATCGATGAAAATAACAGGTTGATTACTTTTGCCTTTGGCGGCAGCTTTAAAACTATCACCAGATTTATAACTTAAACCAGCAGGATCAATGTCATGACCTTTTGCTGTTCTTACCCAACCCATTTCAGATAAAACGACAGTAACAGGTTCAGATGGTGTTAACTCTTGTTCACTAATAGCTTTAGCTTCACTACGTTCAACAATTGGAGAACGACGGTCATCGCCATATTTTTCAGCATCCTCTTTTAGCTCTTTTTTAATTAAATTACTCAATTTTTTAGGCGAAGCTAACAAAGCTTGCAGATGATCACGCTCTTTTGTAAGCTCACTTTGTTCGCCTTTAATGCGCATCTCTTCAAGTTTGGCTAAGTGGCGAAGTTTTAACTCTAAAATCGCTTCGGCTTGAATTTCAGTTAAGGCAAAACGATTAATTAATTCTTGTTTAGGTTCATCTTCGTGACGAATAATTTCGATAACTTCATCAATATTTAAAAAAGCAATTAATAAGCCATCGAGAATATGGAGTCGTTTTAATATTTTATCTAAACGGTAATTTAAACGTCGAGTGACGGTATTTTTTCGATACTCTAACCATTCAGTAAGAATTTCAACTAAGCCTTTTACTGATGGGCGATTATCAAGCCCAATCATATTCATATTAACCCGATAACTTTTTTCGAGATCGGTTGTGGCAAATAGATGATTCATCACTTGCTCTAAATCTACTCGATTTGAACGTGGCACAATGACCAGACGAGTTGGATTTTCGTGATCAGACTCATCACGTAAATCTTCAATTAAAGGTAGTTTTTTGGCTCGCATCTGAGAGGCTATTTGTTCTAAGATTTTAGCACCCGAAACTTGATGAGGCAGATCTGTAATTACAATATCACATTCTTCTTTCTTCCAGACAGCACGCATACGGATTGAACCACGACCCGTTTTATAGATTTTCGCTATGTCTTCTGGTGAAGTAATAATTTCAGCTTCTGTTGGGAAATCGGGGCCTTGTATGTGAACCATTACTTCGTTGAGCGTCGCATTGGGGTTATCAGCAAGCATAATTGCCGCATTCGCCACTTCACGAAGGTTATGAGGCGGTATATCAGTTGCCATGCCAACCGCGATACCTGTTGTACCATTTAATAAAATGTTGGGTAATCTAGCCGGTAACATTTTAGGTTCTTGTAAAGTACCATCAAAGTTAGGCGTATAATCAACCGTTCCTTGTCCTAGTTCACTTAATAGTAGTTCGGCATATTTTGACAAACGTGATTCTGTGTAGCGCATAGCAGCGAATGATTTAGGATCATCAGGTGCCCCCCAGTTACCTTGCCCATCAACTAATGGATAGCGATATGAAAATGGTTGTGCCATGAGCACCATCGCTTCATAACAGGCACTATCACCATGAGGATGATATTTACCAAGCACATCCCCGACGGTACGTGCAGATTTTTTAAATTTGGCTTGTGCGTTAAGTCCTAATTCAGACATAGCATAAACAATGCGTCGTTGCACTGGTTTTAAGCCATCTCCAATAAATGGCAATGCACGATCCATAATGACGTACATTGAGTAGTTTAAATAGGCGCTTTCGGTAAAAGTGCGTAACGACTGGATTTCTACTCCGTCATGAGTTATCTCACTCATTATTGTTCCTCTAAATCATTCAGTTTATTAGACATCAAGTTCAACTTGATCGCCTTTTTCTTGTAACCATTCGCGACGATCTTCTGAGCGTTTTTTAGCAAGTAGCATATCCATTAATGCCATCGTTTGCTCAGCATCATCAAGCGAAAGCTGTACTAAACGACGCGTATTGGGATCCATTGTTGTTTCGCGTAGTTGTAGTGGATTCATTTCACCTAGACCTTTAAAGCGTTGCACATTGGGTTTGCCTTTTTTACGTTTAAGCTGTTCTAAAATGCCTTCTTTTTCTTCTTCATCTAGGGCGTAATGAACTTCTTTTCCTAAATCGATACGATAAAGCGGCGGCATAGCAACAAAGACATGCCCATGTTCAACCATGGTACGAAAGTGCCGAACAAATAAAGCACAAAGTAATGTTGCAATATGTAGTCCATCTGAGTCGGCATCGGCTAAAATACAGATTTTACCATAACGTAATTGGCTTAAATCATCGCTATCTGGATCGATACCGATAGCAACAGAAATATCATGGATTTCTTGTGAGCCGAGTACTTCATCGGACGAGACTTCCCATGTATTTAAGATTTTGCCTTTAAGAGGCATAATGGCCTGATATTCACGATCTCGCGCTTGTTTAGCCGAACCTCCCGCAGAATCGCCTTCCACTAAAAACAGTTCAGTACGACTTAAGTCTTGTGATGAGCAATCGGCCAATTTGCCTGGTAATGCTGGACCACTGGTTAATTTCTTTCGAATGACTTTTTTGGACGCTTTTAAGCGTTTTTGTGCACTTGAAATTACCATTTCAGCTAGTAATTCGGCTATTTGTACATTTTGATTCAACCAAAGACTAAACGCATCTTTCACAATAACCGAAACAAATGCCGCACTTTGGCGCGATGATAAACGTTCTTTAGTTTGACCCGCAAACTGAGGCTCTTGCATTTTGACTGAAATAACATAGGCACAGCGTTCCCATATATCATCGGCGGTTAATTTTAGTCCTCGTGGTAACAAATTGCGAAACTCACAAAACTCACGCATTGCGTCTAATAATCCTTGACGTAAACCATTAACATGGGTACCGCCTTGTACGGTTGGGATTAAGTTAACGTAACTTTCAGTTAATAGTTCTCCGCCTTCGGGCATCCAAAGCAGTGCCCATTCTACGGCTTCTGTTTCGCCAGTATGATTACCTGTAAAAGGCGTTTCAGGTAAAAGAGAGTAACCGCTGACAGATTCCATTAGATAATCTTTTAGGCCATCTTCATAACACCAACGTTGTTCGGTATTATTGATGTCATCTTTAAAAATAATTTCAAGACCAGGACAAAGCACCGCTTTAGCTTTTAGTAGATGTGATAAGCGTGGGACAGAAAATCTAGGCGAATCAAAATATTTTTCGTCAGGCCAAAAATGAACTTTGGTACCTGTATTACGACGACCACAAGTGCCCGTAATATGCAGATCTTCAACTTTATTACCGTTTTCAAAAGCTATTTCGTACACTTGTCCATCACGATGAACTGTAACTTCAACACGTTTTGATAATGCATTGACTACCGAAATACCTACACCGTGTAAACCACCTGAAAATTGGTAATTTTTGTTCGAGAACTTTCCGCCAGCATGTAAACGACAAAGCAATAATTCAATCGCGGGTACACCTTCTTCAGGGTGAATATCAACCGGCATTCCTCGCCCATCGTCGATAACTTCTAGTGAATTATCTTGAAAAAGAGTAACCTTAACTTTACGAGCATGACCTGCGATAGCTTCATCAACACTGTTATCAATGACTTCTTGCCCTAAATGGTTTGGTCGGCTTGTGTCAGTGTACATTCCAGGTCGATGACGAACTGGATCAAGGCCTTTTAATACTTCAATATCAACGGCATTATAAGTAGATTGTGACATAGTTTTTCTATTTATTCGAATAAATGACTGCTATTATACCAATCTTTGTTTAATAAGACCAAGGCCAATGGTGAAGGCGTTTGATTTGCAATGCTAAACTATATTTATCATAATAAATTAATCATAATGATTAAGGTGGACAACTTATTGAGAGTGAATCATTGGCGCTGTCCTTTAATTGAATTTTATACCTAAATCTCTATGTACAAATAAATTCATAATGTATTGTTGATCGTAAATTACGGTTGATAATTTAATACCTAGAACAAGTGTTGTATTTATTTTTCGTTTTATATTGTCAATATAGTTTATAACAAAATCAACACCTTTAACAAATCTTAACGAATCTTAACAAAAGTTAATATTTTTTATCTTTAAATGACACTATTTCTTGTTTAAAATTAAACCAATATCCTCTTAATGGGTGATATTTTGTGCATTAATACTACAGAAACACCATTAATTAATGGTCAATAATAACTCAAATATTTAATTCTTTAAAATAATCGTAAATTCACAAAATAGAATAGGTAATGGTATAATGTCATTTAATCATACTTTTCAACAACCAAAAAATTTGATTTCTCTGAGATCGTTACTTTTTAATTGTAAGGTACAGCTATTTTATACTCCATGTAAACACCTTCTTTCACTTATAAAATTTTTCTCTTCACGTTTAACTCTATTTACTTGTATTTATCTTCTTTTACCTGCAAATAGTGCAATCGCTTTATCAGCAACGACCAATAAAGTAATACAGGGTAGTGCACCATATTTAACGTTTGATGGTGGAGCAACCAAGGTAAAAAGCGTTGAAGGGTTGTTAGGCATAAAACTGCCGAATAGTAGCTATATACCACCAGGTATAAATAGCGCTCTTTACCCAAATGCAACGGTAGATACCTCAAATGCAAATAACCCAATAGAAATGCCAAATATAACCAACACTTTCGCCGATATTCAAACCATAGTGCCTATTTCAAATTATCCTAAAGTTTCGTTAACTAATTTGGTTAATGCTTATGGTCGAGATGATGACGGGGATGGTAGCATCAGTGCATCAGGTCAATTAACGATTAAATGGCAAGACAAAAATGGTAAAGACATTACTAATGAGGTTAAAAAACAACCAAATAAGCCATTAAATATTTGTAATGCACCTTATAAACTAACATTAACCGCAACTGATACTAGGTTACAGACAACGTATGGTATACCAGGAGAAAGTGAATTCTCTGGGGCTAGCCACTCATATTACATCAAACCCAATATCAATAAACCTTTGGTGTGTTATGCTCAACCTAATTTAAACTATGGTACGAACCAATACGCTGGTCCAGAGGAACAATGGGATCAAAATTATGGATTTAAAGTACAAGACCTTGGCAATGCATCAAAGAATTTCCCTACAACTGGAGCAAATAATTTATATTTTAAATTAATGCTTGAAGGTATGACAGCAAGACAAATGATTGCTATTAATGGTAATAAAGTAAATCCAGTATCAGGTAGGGGGATAACGCTATCATTGTCAGCTGAAAATAATGCATTAGAGGGTAATATTGTTCGGATAACTTTAAAAGGACCAACACAGAATTCGATGAATAAGACATTTCACCCAGCAAGATTTGAACTTTATAGTGATACAGCAAAAAAAAACTTGATATATCAATTTAAAATAGAGCGTTGGTTTATCGTAAAATCAGGGGATACAGGTCAAAATTACAATAATGCGCTTTCGTTTTGTAAAAATCTTTCTTCACCACAAACGTATTTTGTCCCTGAAGTACAAGATTATACAAACGCAAATGGTTTTGGTTGGAACTTTGGGGTACCAGGACAAGGCAATACGTATCAACGCAGAATTAGTTATTGGAATTCTTCTAATAAATGGGTTGGAGGATTGTTTAATGAATGGGGAATTATTTATGATTATCGTGATGCAGGTTGGGATTTTGGCGACTATTGGGTAATTAATGAATCTCAGGGTAAAAGATATAATGTTTTCGCTACATTTGGTGATGTAGATTTTCAATTCAATCGCCCTTCTAGTGACAGGGTTGCTTGTTTTACTTGGATGAGTGACTTTTAGAAAACACTGGATTATTTACACTTTATGGTTAGAATAACCCGTTAAAAAACTCATAAAGCGTTTTCCCCGAAATCGCTTTATGGGGTTTAATCTTATATAATTCTAACAGCTATCTATTTAATCATCGCTTCATTCGATTCTTATTAATTTAAACAGTTTTCGTTTTTAGTTTGTTTATTTCTTTTTTAGTATTATTATCAACAAATCCCATATTTATATCAGGGAATAATGTGAGTAAACTACAGAATAAAATAACCCGACGTAATTTTTTACAAAAATCATTAACTATAGCAGGTGTATCTGTACTAACGAATAATATACAATTGCCTTTTGTCTATGCAGAGCCAAACACCAATGCTAGAAGTAAGATAATCCCTACTAATTCCACAGATGAAGAAAAGATTGTTTACAGTGCTTGTTTAGTAAACTGTGGTAGCCGTTGTCCTTTACAAGTTCATGTCAAAAACGATATTATTACTAAAATATCATCAGAAGATGGGATTAATGATTCCGTTTTTGGCTTGCATCAAATTCGCCCTTGTCTTCGTGGTAGATCTGTTCGTTGGCGAACTTATGATCCTGAACGTTTAAAGTATCCTATGCTGCGCATTGGTAAACGTGGTGAGGGTAAATTTAAACGTATTTCATGGGATCAAGCCATTAGTCTACTAGCCAATAAACTTAAATATACCATTAATCAGTATGGCAATGAGGCAATTTATTACCAATATGGTTCAGGTACAACAGGAGCTAATCTTTCTGGGCGTAATGCATGTAAGCGTTTTTTAAGTACAATTGGTGGTTTTTTAAATTATCATGGCGATTATTCGAGTGGGCAGATTTCAGCTATTCGCCCTTATATTTTTGGTAATGCTAAGGATTCTTTACTTGATCAGATAAAGCATTCTGATTTAGTTGTGATGTTTGGACATAACATTGCCGAGACCCGAATGTCGGGTGGAGGGCAAGTTACAGAGCTTTTTCATGCATTAGAACAAAGTAATGCCCGGGTGATTATAATTGATCCCCGTCGCAGCGAAAGTGTGGTGGCGTATAATGCTGAGTGGATCCCGATAATTCCCGGTACCGATGCTGCGTTAGTTGCTGCTATTGGCTATGCTTTACTTGAAGAAGATCGTATTGATGATGCAATGCTCAATCAATATTGTGTTGGTTGGAACACTGAGTCATTGCCTGACAGTGCACCGCCTTTTAGTGATTTTAAATCTTATATTCTCGGATTGGGTAACGATAGAACGCCTAAAACACCAGAATGGGCAGCTAAAAAGACAGGTATTCCTGCGGAACAAATTCGTAAGCTAGCACTGGATATTGTTAACGCTAAAGCTGCATGGATTTCTCAAGGTTATGGTGTACAGCGCTGGCAAAATGGCGAACATACCGCACGTGCGATTATGATGCTACCTATTATTACAGGACAATTTGGTAAACCTGGTACCAATATTGGGACGTGGGGTGGGAGTGTTATTTATCCTATACCTAGTTTTAACCTTCCAAATCCTGTTAAAACCAGTATTCCTTTCTTTCTATGGACGAAGGCAATTGAAGATGGGCCAAGTATGACAGCTAGAAATTCTTATCTCAAAGGTAAGGAGAAGTTGGATGTAGGTATTAAATTTATCTGGAATTATGCTGGTAATGTAATTGGCAATCAACATTCAGATCTAAATCGTACTCACCAAATTTTACAAGATGAATCTAAATGTGAATTTATTCTTGTTTGGGATACGCATATGACTGCATCAGCCAAATATGCTGATTTATTGCTGCCTGATGTTTCATCAGTTGAAAATAATGATTTGATTAATAACTCTTATTCATCTGGTGCGTATAGTTATTTAATTCGTATGCAACGTACAATTAATCCGCTTTGGGAAAACCGTGCAGCTTATGATGTATTAACCGATCTTTCTGAAAAGCTAGGCGTAAAAGATAAATTTACTGAAGGTCGTTCTCAAGATGAATGGATAGAATATTGTTATGAGCAATTGCGAAAAAATGAACCTAATTTACCTCCTTTTGCTGATACCGATGGTATGGGAGTAATTGAGCGTAGGCTTGCCGATAGTGATAAACAAATTGGTTTAAAAGCTTTTAGAGATGATCCTATTAAAAACCCATTAAACACGCCGTCGGGAAAAATAGAAATCTATTCAGAGGCATTAGCTAATATTGCCAACAAATGGGAGCTTGATGCCGAAGATGTTCTGTACCCAATTCCAGCATATTTGCCTGCTATCGAAGGGAGCGAAGATAAACTAAAACGTAAAAAATACCCGTTGCAACTTATTGGATTTCATACTAAAGGGCAATGCCATTCCTCTTATAGTAATTTGCCGCAATTGCGTGAAGCTGTTGCTAACAGCCTTTGGATTAATCCATTCGATGCCGAGCAAAGGCAGATTAAGCATGGGCAATTGGTCGAGGTTTATAACGATCGTGGTCGTTTGTATATTCCTGTTAAAGTTACGCCACGTATATTACCAGGAGTGATTGCGATTCCGCAAGGAATGTGGGCAAAAACCAATTCTATAGGGATTGATATTGGCGGATGCATTAATCGCTTAACATCATTGCGCCCAACAGTACTTGCAAAATCGAATCCGCAGCATACCAATCTGGTTGAAGTTAAACCATTATCGGTTGCAGGATTAACATTGTAAATTAAAGAGTGGATAATAAAAATGCAATATGGATTTTATATTGATTCTTCAAAATGTACCGGTTGCAAAACCTGCCAACTCAGTTGTAAAGACGAGAAAGACAATGCTTTAGGTGTTCATTTTCGCCGTGTTTATGAATATGGTGGAGGTACTTGGCAGTTGGTTGATGGTATGTGGCAAAACGATACCTTTGCCTATTATTTATCTATCTCGTGTAATCATTGTGAAGAACCAACTTGTGTACAAGGTTGCCCAACAGGTGCGATGCATAAACGAAAGCAAGATGGTTTAGTGGTTGTTAATCAAGATGTTTGTATTGGTTGTCGATATTGCGAAATGCGTTGTCCTTATGGAGCACCGCAATTTGATCATCAAAAAAAGGTCATGTCAAAATGTGATGGCTGTTATGAACGTGTAGCCGAAGGTTTAAAACCAGTATGCGTTGAATCTTGCCCTCAGCGTGCGTTAGATTTTGACGAAATTGAAAAACTATGTCACCGTTATGGTGATGAATGCAATATTGCACCACTACCAAGTTCACAGCTGACTAAACCTAATATTGTGATAAAACCACATGCACATGCTAAAGCATCTGGTGATACCTTAGGTAAAGTACTTAATCCTGAGGAGGTATGAGTTATATGCATGAATTACCATTGGTATTTTTTACGGTACTCGGTCAATTATCTGCTGGGATGGTGCTGATTGGTGGCATCTCATCTTTAAGCCATTATTCATACAGTTTAATTAAGATAAATAAAATGAATATGGCGGCTCTGATTGTAATGGCTGTTGCAATGCTTATTGCTTCGCTACATTTAGGTCATCCTTTTCGGGCTCTTAATGTTATTTGGGGTATTGGTCGTTCGCCGATGAGCAATGAAATTTTTTCCTTTGGTCTCTTGTTTGGAATAACATTAGTATGTGTATTACTAACTTATTTTTCTTATCATAATGATGGTAAAAAATGGCTATTGGTCAACTCACTTTGTCAACGTATATATCAAATCCCCAATTTTTCTAAAATATTATCTTTATTGTTGATCTTTTTTAGTTTAATTTTTGTTTGGATGATTGCTCTTACTTATATGCTACCAACGGTTAAAACCTGGAATACCTATTACACAGCCATTCAGATGTATACCTCTATGCTAGTGTTAGGAGGAATTGTTGCAATAGTTTTTGGGATATATCGAATTGGCATAATTTCTTTCTTTATTGGAGTAATATCGATTCTGTTATTAAAAATTCCTTATATTAATTTAATAACCTCAGTATCACCTGAACTTACCCCAAAACAATATATTTGGATGTTAATTCAATGCCTATTATTAGTACTCGCACTTGTTTTAGTTTTTGTAAATATTTATCGATCTAAGCAATCAACAATAATTTACTCTGTTGCTTTTATTATTGTTTTATTTGCCGAGTTATGTGGGAGAATTGCGTTTTATAATTTATGGACTATTCAAATGTAAAATTAATAACATTTTAATGTTTTTAATAACAATAAAAACATACTATACAATAGGGACTGTTGATTTTTTTACAAAAAATAAACAGATATACTAGTGTCTTTCTATAAAAATAACGACTATCTTCTATAAATAATTAATACCAAGATCAAGCACTTATTGATAGCAAAAACTTGACATTATCTCCCCTGGGGTCTAGAATCTTGCGACCCAAAACTTATACACATAGGTTTTGGTCTACAGTTATTAATTACGTATCTAAAAAGCAATTTTAAATTTATTTTAATTAATCAGGAGCTTATTAATGGCAACAATTAATCAGCTGGTACGCAAACCAAGAGCACTAAAGGAAGCAAAAAGCAACGTTCCTGCCCTTGAAGCATGCCCGCAAAAACGCGGTGTTTGTACTCGTGTTTACACAACTACACCGAAAAAACCAAACTCAGCATTACGTAAAGTATGTCGTGTACGTTTAACCAACGGTTTTGAAGTTACTTCTTATATCGGTGGTGAAGGTCATAACCTACAAGAACATAGTGTAATTTTAATCCGTGGTGGTCGTGTTAAAGACTTACCAGGTGTTCGTTACCACACTGTTCGCGGTGCATTAGACTGCGCAGGTGTTAAAGATCGTAAACAAAGCCGTTCTAAATACGGTGTTAAACGACCTAAAGCTTAATGGAACTCCGTTAAGTAAGGCCAAACTATATAATTCCATTTAACTCATTTGAGTTTTGGGTAAACCTGAAAATTTATAACATATAAACGGAGTATTCCAATGCCACGTCGTCATGTTGTCGGTCAAAGAAAAATTCTTCCTGATCCGAAGTTCGGTTCAGAGTTACTGGCGAAATTTGTAAATATTTTAATGATAGATGGTAAAAAATCTATCGCAGAATCAATCGTATATTCAGCTCTTGATAAATTAGCTGAGCGTAGTGGAAAAGACCACTTAGCAGCTTTTGAAGTTGCATTAGATAACGTAAGACCAACTGTAGAAGTTAAGTCACGTCGCGTTGGTGGTTCTACATACCAAGTTCCTGTTGAAGTGCGTCCAGTTCGTCGTAATGCACTTGCAATGCGTTGGATTGTAGATGCTGCACGTAAACGTGGCGACAAATCAATGGCTTTACGCCTAGCGAATGAACTTATGGATGCTTTTGAAAACAAAGGTACCGCTGTGAAAAAACGCGAAGATGTTCATCGTATGGCTGAAGCTAATAGAGCGTTTGCACACTATCGTTGGTAATATTCGCACTTATAATTGTATAAGTGACTTGAATTTGGACTGATAGCCCTTATCTGCTATCGGTCACCAAAATGATGTTTTATTAAGCAAACGATTCTAAACAGAGGATTAATATGGCTCGTACAACCCCTATAGCACGCTACCGTAACATCGGTATCAGTGCACATATTGACGCAGGTAAAACAACAACGACTGAACGTATTTTGTTTTATACTGGCGTTAGTCACAAAATTGGTGAAGTTCATGATGGTGCAGCTACCATGGACTGGATGGAACAAGAACAAGAACGTGGTATTACTATCACATCTGCAGCAACAACAGCTTTCTGGTCTGGCATGGGTCAACAGTTTGAACCACACCGTATCAACATCATCGACACCCCTGGACACGTTGACTTTACAATCGAAGTTGAACGTTCTATGCGTGTTCTTGATGGTGCAGTAATGGTTTACTGTGCGGTTGGTGGTGTGCAACCTCAATCAGAAACTGTATGGCGTCAAGCAAACAAATATAAAGTTCCACGTATTGCATTTGTCAACAAAATGGACCGTATGGGAGCTAACTTCTTACGTGTTGTTGATCAAATCAAAACTCGTTTAGCAGCGGTTCCAGTCCCTTTAGTTTTACCAATCGGTGCTGAAGAAGGATTTACTGGTGTTGTTGATTTACTTAAACGTAAAGCAATTAACTGGAATGATGCTGATCAAGGTGTAACATTTACTTATGAAGATGTGCCAGCTGACATGGTTGACCAGGTTGAAGAATGGCGTTCTTTCTTAATAGAAACTGCAGCTGAAGCAAGTGAAGAGTTGATGGAAAAATACCTTGGTGGTGAAGAGTTAACTGAGCAAGAAGTGAAAGCCGCATTGCGTGAGCGCGTACTTGCCAACGAAATCATCTTAGTAACTTGTGGTAGTGCCTTTAAAAACAAAGGTGTGCAATTCATGCTTGATGCTGTTATTGAATACTTACCAGCGCCAACTGATGTACCAGCAATCAAAGGTGAATTACCAAATGGTGAAGCTGCTGAACGTCACTCAAGTGATGATGAACCATTCTCATCATTAGCGTTCAAAATTGCAACAGACCCATTTGTTGGTAACTTAACATTCTTCCGTGTTTACTCTGGTGTTGTTAACTCTGGTGATACTGTTCTTAACTCTGTAAAAGATAAGAAAGAACGTTTTGGTCGTATCGTTCAGATGCATGCTAACAAACGTGAAGAAATTAAAGAAGTTCGCGCAGGCGATATTGCTGCTGCAATTGGTCTTAAAGATGTCACAACAGGGGATACTCTTTGTGCTGAAAGTGCACCAATTATTCTTGAAAGAATGGAATTCCCTGAGCCGGTAATTTCGGTTGCTGTTGAACCAAAAACTAAAGCTGACCAAGAAAAAATGGGCCTTGCTTTAGGTCGACTAGCACAAGAAGACCCTTCATTCCGTGTTCACACTGATGAAGAATCTGGTCAAACTATTATTTCTGGTATGGGTGAACTTCACTTAGAAATCATCGTTGACCGTATGAAACGTGAATTTAAAGTGGAAGCAAATGTTGGTAAACCACAAGTTGCTTACCGTGAGACAATTCGCAATGAAGTAGAACAAGAAGGTAAATTTGTTCGTCAGTCTGGTGGTCGTGGTCAATACGGTCATGTATGGTTAAAAATCAAACCATTGGAAGCTGGTGGCGAAGGCTACAAATTCAACAACGAAATCGTTGGTGGTGTGGTTCCTAAAGAATACATCCCTGCGGTTGATAAAGGCTGTCAAGAACAAATGAAAAACGGTGTTCTTGCTGGTTACCCAATTGTTGATGTTGAAGTCACTATCTTTGATGGTTCTTACCATGATGTTGACTCATCAGAAATGGCATTTAAAATTGCTGGTTCAATGGCATTTAAAGATGGCTTCATGAAAGCTAAACCTGTGCTTTTAGAACCAATTATGAAAGTCGAAGTTGAAACTCCAGAAGATTATATGGGTGATGTTATCGGTGACTTAAACCGTCGTCGTGGTATGATCGAAGGAATGGAAGATACTGCAACAGGTAAAACTGTTAAAGCACAAGTTCCACTTTCAGAAATGTTTGGTTATGCAACAGACCTTCGTTCACAAACTCAAGGTCGTGCTTCTTACTCAATGGAGTTCTTGAAGTACAATGAAGCACCAACAAATATTGCAACCGCAATTATTGAAGCTCGTAAAGCGAAATAATTTTATCTAAATAAAGTAACGCTCCCCTTAATAATTTAAGGGAAGCGATTTAATAAAGGAACATTAAGATGTCTAAAGAAAAATTTGAACGTACAAAACCCCACGTTAACGTTGGTACAATCGGCCACGTTGACCACGGTAAAACAACTTTAACTGCTGCAATTACTTCTGTACTTGCTAAAAAATACGGCGGTCAAGCTCGTGCATTCGATCAAATCGATAACGCACCAGAAGAAAAAGCACGTGGTATCACCATCAACACTTCACACGTTGAATACGATACACCAACTCGTCACTATGCACACGTAGACTGCCCAGGCCATGCTGACTATGTTAAAAACATGATCACTGGTGCGGCACAAATGGATGGTGCTATCTTAGTAGTGGCAGCAACAGATGGTCCTATGCCACAAACTCGTGAACACATCCTTTTAGGTCGTCAAGTAGGTGTTCCTTACATCATCGTATTCTTAAATAAATGTGATATGGTTGATGACGAAGAATTATTAGAATTAGTTGAAATGGAAGTACGTGAACTTCTATCTCAATATGATTTCCCAGGTGATGATACTCCAGTAATTCGTGGTTCTGCGCTTAAAGCGTTAGAAGGCGATGCAGCATGGGAAGACAAAATTGTTGAATTAGCAGAAGCATTAGATAGCTATATTCCAGAGCCAGAGCGTGATATCGACAAACCATTCCTATTACCAATTGAAGACGTATTCTCAATTTCAGGACGTGGTACAGTAGTAACTGGTCGTGTTGAACGCGGTGTAATCAAAGTTGGTGAAGAAGTTGAAATTGTTGGTATCAAGCCAACCACTAAAACAACTTGTACTGGTGTTGAAATGTTCCGTAAATTACTTGACGAAGGTCGTGCAGGTGAAAACGTTGGTGTATTACTACGTGGTACAAAACGTGAAGAAATCGAACGTGGTCAAGTACTTGCAAAACCAGGTTCAATCACTCCACATACTGATTTTGAATCAGAAGTGTATATTTTAAGCAAAGATGAAGGTGGTCGTCACACTCCATTCTTCAAAGGTTACCGTCCACAGTTCTACTTCCGTACAACTGACGTAACTGGTACTATCGAATTACCAGAAGGTGTAGAGATGGTAATGCCCGGAGATAACATCAAAATGACAGTATCATTAATTCACCCAATCGCAATGGCAGACGGCTTACGTTTTGCGATTCGTGAAGGTGGTCGTACTGTTGGTGCGGGTGTTGTTGCTAAAGTTATTAAGTAATCAAACTTACCGTAATAAAGAGCAACTATTGATGCTCTTTATAATCAGTAAAAAAGGTGCATTTAGGTGTGCCTTTTTTATTTTTTAATCAATAATTTCATATATACTTAAAGTTAACTAACCGCAGTAACCTTATATTTTCTACAGCATTATAAAACGTCAAGCCTCGAACATATTTCCGTTAAAAGAAAGCCTTTAGCCAATTATTCTAAATGTCTATTAATACTTTTACTAATTTATCTAGCATGTTTTTAGTACATCATTGATATTAAAAATAAATTTCACTATTTACAGTTATACATAAGGTTGTTATTAGTGAATTTAATTCATGATACTATCAATTAGAAACTTATTTATTTCAATAAATATAAGGGTTAGAATAATTTATCGAAAATATATTATTCGCTTATTGTTAGAAGGATAAAGTTTATTCAAATTAATTTTTACAAGGGAGGATTTTATGGAATATTTACAACTTGGCAACTCTGAGATTAAAGTGTCTCGTCTTTGTTTAGGATGTATGAGTTTTGGTGATCCTGCCAGTAAAATGCATGCATGGACACTTAATCCCGATCAAAGCGAAACAATTATTAAACATGCACTAGATTTAGGAATTAATTTTATTGACACTGCCAACACCTATTCTGCAGGTACAAGCGAAGAATATTTAGGACGGGCAATCAAAAAAAATATCGCTCGCGACAAAGTCATATTGGCAACAAAAGTCTATTTTAACGAAGGACACCTATCAAAAACCGCAATTGAAAGGGAAATAGACGGATCGCTTAAACGACTTGGCACTGACTATATCGATTTATACATTATCCACCGCTTTGACTACACAACACCAATTGAAGAAACAATGGAAGCTTTACACAATCTTATCAAGGCAGGAAAAGTCAGAGCTTTAGGAGCTTCGGCTATGTATGGATACCAATTTTATAACATGCAACTTGTGGCAAAGCAAAATGGTTGGACGCCTTTTATTTCTATGCAAAATCACTACAATTTACTATATCGTGAAGACGAACGTGAGCTTATTCCTATCTGCCAACAATTTAATGTCTCTTTAACACCCTATAGCCCTTTAGCCGCAGGCAGACTTGCTCGTTTAGAGTGGCAAGCCGACACCTTACGCAGCCAAACCGACCAAGTCGCCAAGTCTAAATATGACAGCACGCAAAAAGCCGATACCAGCATTGTACAAAAGGTTAATGAACTTGCCGAAAAATATGGGGTAACCATGACACAAATAGCACTAGCGTGGCAATTTGCTAAAGGAGTGACAGCACCAATTATTGGAGCGACTAAAACTAAATATCTTGATGATGCAGTTGGAGCTATTAAGGTTTCGTTATCGGAAGATGATATTGCTTATTTAGAAGAGCCGTATATACCGCATCGTATTGTTGGGGCGATTTGATTTGTGAAATAAGATGATTACGAAGAAGTTAGCAAACTTTTTAGCCATTTGATGAAATAAATAGCAGTATGATTTGGGGGGGAATTTGTGCCTCCCTAATGTAGTAGTTAAGTTTTCTGACACAGCTAATTAGTTTTATTCCAACAATAAAAGAGGATATACCCATTCTCTTTTTAACGTATCAAGCAAGCATTTAAAAATAACCCCAATCAAAGCCCAAAAAATAACATAGATAGCCATTGTTTAGAATTCGTCTTGTTTTTTGATAAACCCGTACTTTGTTATTTCTGACTGGCAGAGTAAAAGTAACCTTTTTTAGAATTTAGATCCTCTTTTTAAGTAATTCAGTCTTTTTTTCATTTTTTTATTTTGATGATCTTGACAAAACCCACAAATAAGTTTGTGTATTTGCCTATTTTGAACAACTCTAATGAGTAAAAATAAGGTACATATAAAATAGACAAACAAAAATTGAGACAAATGGAAGCACAGTTAGCCAAAAGCATAAAAATATTATAAGCTGGCGTCAGTTGAATTTTATATTTAGTGTTTTGATTAATAATAACATTATTATTTTATTAAATTGAAATATAACTAAACATATAACTATGATAAGTAACTTCAATATCATATGTTCTAATTCTACAGCATTCTTCTTTCGAGTTTTTGACAGGGATTATGTTTATCTAGAAAATCTATCATTTCACGAGCATTAAGTGTTAAGCCTGGCTTGTAACCAATTTTGTCACTAAAAAATGATCTAAAAGATGTATTTGTTGTAATCATATTATCATAAAGTTTACTTTTAGATTTACAGAGGCTAGTCCATGGTAACGAAAAACGATAATGTGCAAGCACCATATTTATTATTTTTCTTCAGAATTTTGAGTAGAACGCTAATAATGCTCTATAAAATAATCTGAACACGTAGCATACACACAAACTTTTAAGTCTTCTTTTTCCAATCGACTTTAAATGCAATATTATCTTTATCTAATTTCAAAAACATTGAATCATAAACTATTTGTTGTATTTCTTTTTTATACTTTTTGACTTCATCAATCGAAATAAATATCTGCTTTTCAAATGAACAATAAGTACCTATTAAGTTTTCAACCGCAGAAATGCCTAAATTTTTAAATAATAAACTATCATGAATAAGGCACGGTAGAAGTGTATTATCTAGAAAAGCTAAGTCCAATGATATTAAATTAGAAAATCCTTTACCAGTTCCTCTATCATCACCACAATCAAATATATATTTTTTATTGTTAATGAGTAATTTTGGTTCTATTGGGTTGTTTGGATATATGTTTTTTATAAAAATAGCCAATGATTTATTAATTATTATTTGAATTCTAGAAATTGACTCTACTAAGATTGTATTAATATTTGTATTAATATAATCAATTTCTTTTTTTAAATTATCACTTAATTCAAAATATTTATTTTGAATCTTTAGAGTTTTTTGTTCCTGATCTGACTCTAGAAGAATATCCAACAAAACACTATTTTTATTATCTAACTCAATATTTTTTTTGAGTTTAGAGTCAATACTATCTATTTGGCTATTTATAAAATCTAAATCCTCTGACAATTTCGCTTTATCAATCTTCAATTGTTCATTTAATATCGTCGCTATACCGTTATGAAATTTATCAATATTATTTAACTTATCAATATTAATTGAAGGGATTAATTCAATTATGGCGGCTAATGCGCTAGTATCTTTCCCTTTTTTTAACATATTACTTTCTATTCTATGTAAGCTTACTTTTGTTTTCTGTAATAATTTTAATAGCTTTTCTTTTTCTACCATCAAATTATAATTGTCATCATTTAAAATTTTATATATATCAGTTATATTTAAACTCAATGTCTCTTTCAAATTACTTATTTTAGAATTTAAGTCTTCAATAGTAATTTTATTTTTTTCGAATTGTTTTTTTGTTATTTTTTTAACGGAACCTGAATTGAATGTTCCATTAATATCCATTCTATTTTTTTCTTTAATTTTTTTATTACTTTCTAACAGCTCTATTTTTTTGTACTCATCAAAAAATTTGAGTAATCTTTTCTTGATTAGTGACCAAGATTCTTTTGGAACAATATGTAATGGCTCTTTCTCATTATAGTTATTTCTTTGATAAATACGGAAAAATGCACTCACACACTCACGAAAACTTAGTTCAAGTTTATCCAAACCGTACATCACTTGTAAGAAATTTCTATACTTTTCAAGTTGCCAAATTTCATTTTCCTCTAGACATAATACATTATCAGGCTTATTAGTATTTCTGATAAATGAGTAAATTTTGTCGAACTCAAATGTTATTTTTACATCAAAATGACCTATATTTTTTATAACATCGTCACACTTTTCTGGAAAATCATCCCCAGCAAATGCAAAATCGATAAGCATTAAAACTGAAGATTTTCCTATTGAATTATGTGCATCATCGGCACCAATAAGCGTATTTAATCCTTCTTTAAATAGTAAAGAAGTTTGAGTTAATCTCTCGCATTCAATTGACTTAAGCAATTATAATTACCTCATTATCTAAATCTAACTTGATTTTTCCTAAAACAAATAGAACATCTAATGCTTGAATAAAATCAGGTATATCAATTAAATATTTATTCGTAATATTATATAACTCAATAGGACTCATATTATTTTCAATAAAAGGTAATATTTTTGTAGCTTTAAACAAACTACTTTCAGATACTTTTATTGCTTTATTTGGTAATATCATTATGAAAATATCTCACAGTTTTGTATAAAAAAAGATACTAAAATTTCAGCTTTGGGCGTTTTATCTATATTAGTCTTCATTTCAAACCATTTACACATATTTTCATAAATTTCATCTTGATTTAGCTCTTTCATTTTTAATGCAAGATAGTAACTCTTTACTTGTTGAAAAATAAAATCAGTTCTGGCTTTATTTTCTAGTTCTAAAATTTTGAATGATTCCTTTATAGGCGTGTAATACATTTTTATATATGCTTCTGTTTTAATTCTATTTGGTACACAAAATGTATCGTTTGTTTTATTTGATAGAGACAAAGCATCTAAACTAAGTTCTGTATTCTGCATATCATCTGTGTTTAGTGCACTTATTTTTTCAGCGATAATAGAAATATCTTGATGTAAACTTTGATTATTCCATATACTTTCAACTTCCTTTATTTTAAGAATTTCTTTTTTTATGGCTACGAGTTGACGATAATCATCCACTGTTTTATTTGTATCATATTTTTTATGGCAAATCTTACATAATGTTATAAAGTTATCTTCACTATCAATCTCTTGTGTTATTTTTTCTTCATTTAATAACAGCTGTTTTTCTTGCTCAGTAGGATTAAGTGGGTAAATATGAGCAACATCAAAAACCCGAATATTCGATTTATTAGTCTTTTTCACTATCAATGGACAATTGCATAGAGGGCAGCGACTTTGAACCTCTGAAAGCAAATACATTTTTGAAGTATCATTAACATTTCCTCTATCTGTTTTTCTTGTCAATTAACTCACCTTAATTAAATACAACAGGCATGAAAACGATTTTAGTAATTATAACCATCAGGCTATTCAACATTTTACGAATGATAGGCTTATGGTAATTAATAATTATGGATAAGTCTAATAATTTTAATGATATAACTATAAAATTGCTCTAGAACAATCTCTTGCTAATAAAAATATCAGCAAAAGATTGTTTAATCTATTATTAATTAAATTTTAATACAATACCGCCTCTCAATCGTTTTACTAGCCTTATACCCCTTAAGTTTATGGCGAATCTGCCTTGTATACTTTAGTTTTCCGCATGGTTCCTCTTGTGTTAATAACATGCCTTTGTCCACCAAATATCTCAGGAAATCTTTGGTATCTTGTTCACCACATATTTGTTGTAAATACTTCTTGGTAATAGCTAAAACGGATTGATTATTAACTTTACATTGAACAACATCAAACGATTTGATATCTTTTTCAGTATACTTGCCACTATTTTCAAGCAAATCAACATAATCGTGTTGTTTAAGATTATTTAAAACGTCTTGATAACGTTGTTCATGTTCAGGGATACATTGTGAATAGCGATAGCATTTAGTTATACCATTCAATATATCCTTCCGTTCAAATGGTAACACCTTATATTTAGTAGCAAGACAACCTGCTGCATATACGAGAGCAAATTTATCGGCAATTCTCACTTCAATACCATTATTTAAATCAACTTTGATATTTTTCTTGAAATAAGTAATTCGTTTAGCAATAAAATCAATAACATTAGCTTTATCTTTATTAAGTGCTTTTATTAAGCTATTTAAGAAATCATACTTAGGACTACCGAAGTAACACTTGCAAGCGGACTCTAAATGCTGTACAAATTCAGAGGTTGAATTGAACCCATCAGGTAAACTATCTAAAATACCATATTGTTCATTAATTTCCGCAGGTATATCAATAACACGCACTTTTTCACCATTAAGCTTTTCAGATCCCCCTTCAACAGCATATTGCTGTAAACTCTTCTCACCATTGCTCAATAAAAATGATCTCCATTCAGCAGTTCTTTCTTGATAACGTTTTGACTTAACTTTTCCTTTTCCATTGGCAAAAACATAAATTGCTTTTTGAAGTCGACTTGCTCTCTGTTTTGCTGTATCGGCAATAGTTTGAGCATCATCTAAAATTAATAAAGAATCATTAGATCTTTCAGCAAGTTCTTCCATGCCAGTTTCAGTCACATTCCATTTTTCATTGTTTAAATAGCGACCAATAACCGATGCGGCTACGTATGTCATAATACTTTTACCTAAAGAACTACGTCCATAAATATGGAACCCTCCGTTTTCAATAGTAGTTAACGAACAAATTATTCCTGTAAAAGGTAAGCATATAGAAAGCATCAACAAAGGACTATAGTGAGCATACTTAGCTACATGTTGTTGCCATTCTTCTAAGGAACCTTGTTGATCATTGTTGGTAAATGAAAAAGAAGTACTTGGATGTAATAAAGGTCCATATAGCTCCTTTTTTTGACCGATGACTTTATCTCTTTTATCAAGATAACAATTACCAACAAACCCTGGTCGATAGGTTAACAAGATCTTATTTTTAGTAATCGAACTTAACCTTTCAGATACTTCTTTCCAAAAATCAAGAGTATTATCACGAGGATCACTAAAAATAAATCCATGCGCAATACAATCACATTTAAGTTTTCGTGGTTCACATGCGAGCTCCGCTTCGATTAATCTTCGAATAGGTTTGTTTGGATTATCAGTTGAATGTTCAATATAGATATATGATCTATTTGATTGTTCGTAACTTTCAGTTCTTCCTAAAAGTTTTATATAATTTTTTTTAAACATATTAATGTTCCTTAAAAGGATTGGTTAATTAAAACAATCACCCAATCACCCAATAAAATTGTAAAAAGAGAAATTGTTATCAAATAGCTATCCAAGTTAAGTAGTGTTGTAAGCCAACAATGCTAGAACTACTTATTAGGATGCGATAACTACACTAAATAATGTAATAACTAGGATTCAACTAGCTTTTTCTATTTAAATTTTTAGTAAAATTAGGTAAACGAATACCATATTTAAATATCAAGTTATTAAAACCAAAACGATCAAATTTCACTAAAGCAATCACCTTTTGTTCACCTTTTAATGATATTTTCCTTGTGTAACGTTTACCTTCATACACATAAGAAGTCACCATTTGAGGCATAAACTTAAACAAATAACTAATCTGCTTAATAGGATCATTTAGTTTTTGAACTAAGATTGGACGTTTTCGTACACCTTTTCTTATTGAATGTTTGTTGATATTACGAGCAACAGTGCGCAAACATTCAATTGTTTTAGTGTCGTCAGGCGTAATTAGATGGATATGAGGTAACCAAGCATTGATATCCTGATGATAATCAAGTTCAAAACAACCAATCATTTGAGAATTGATACCTACATTTCGAATACGATGGTAGAAATTATTTTTATATTTCTTAAGATTAAACCTCTTTAAATTCTCATTATTTAAGTAATTATAATCAATGATAGTAATCATGTTGTAAGTTTTACCATTTATATATTTAAGCATGAATGATAATATGCTTAATCGAATAGCCCGTTTACATTCATGACAAATAGGACTAATACATCGTGTATCTGGGTAACAATTGATTAATTTACTTAATAATTTATACCTTATTCCAGAATAAGGTAGTGATTTTTTGCGGAGAAATTTTAGTTCATTCTCTTTATTCTCAATAGTTGAGCGAATAGACTCGAAATTCGAGTCTTGATTTTTTTTCATAATTTATATATTCTATAAAAGTGCATAAATAGGCTTTATTCCTATTCACATCATTGATATTAGTAGTTGTATTTTTGTTGCGGCAACAACAAAATATACAGATAAAGCTACTGAGATTAATGTATTAAATTTGAAATTGGCTTAGCTTAGCTTGACTTTACAACGGGTAAGCCAATCTTCAATTTCTTCCAACTTAAATGCAATTCGCCTTTTACCTAGTTTATAAACATGAAATTCCCCCTTATCGGCTAATGACATTAAAGTATTTCTACAAAGTTGTGTCATTTCTTGTAATTCCGACATAGTAATAAGTCTACTAATGTTAGATTCATCATTAATCATTTTTTTCTAATTCCTCCTTTTGTTTATTGATACGAGTAGATCCTAAGCGGGCCCAATTTTTTAGTGATTCATTTTTGACAAAAACAAAATTGTCATCGAAATCTAAAAAACCTAGCCATCCATATTTAGTCATTTCGAAGAATAATTTCTTTTCAAAATTGTCAGGGAGCTGATTTAGATCTGCAGCTTTTTTTATGCTACTTCGTGTGATTCTAAATCGGCTTATTTCTTTATCATTATCTTTATTGTAATCATCTCTAGATGCTAAAAGAGTTTTTACAACTAATTTAATAGTTTTTTTCATTTATTAATGACCTTATGTTGTTGGCACTTGATTGCAGATTATATTGCATTTACACAAAAAATCAAATTATTTTTATAAATGGGTTGTTATTTATGTCCATGTAGTAATTTATTTTGTTTTTATGGTTTGCTGAAAAGTATGAACTTATAATGAACTAAAATAATCTTTTATATCGTTTTTAACGAAAAGAAATAAAATATAGAGTGAGATATTGCAAGTTTTAAACATATACTAAATGGAATTTGTAATTAAATGTATCGAGAATATAAATCCAATTTGACAATTAAATACAACTAAATAGCATCATAGTATTAATAGTATCCATTTTTTTTCAATGAAAGAAAATTATGTTTAGCAACAATAAAATGATCTAAAACTGTAACATCTATTAGGGATAAAACTTGTTCTATTTTTTTTGTTAGTCGAATGTCTTGTTGGCTTGGTTTGCATTCACCACTAGGGTGGTTATGAACTAAAATAACTGATATAGCATTATACATAAGTGTTTGCTTTGCTATTTCTCTAGGATATACACTCGTTTCATTTATTGTCCCTCTAAATAGTTCTTCAAATGTAATAACTTGATTTTGCTGATTTAAATATAAAACACCAAACATTTCGTATTCATATAAACCAAAGTTTAAAATAAAATAATCTTTTACATCATTAGGACAACATAGTTTTTTGCCCGTGTGTATATATTTGGCAATAATAGCTTTAGCTTGATTAATAATATCTAGGTCATGTTCATTAATAGTTACTATCGTCATATTACACGCTCAAAAAAATAGATATCATCTAAACCTAGCTGATAGCGATTTTGTGTATTATTAATTGAAAATGAACTTAGACGTGCTTTATTAAAGCTTGAACTATCCAGAAAATGGATGAAATGCTTATCAATATGGCTAACAACACTCCAATGATATTGAGTACCGATGATAACTGAGGTTGATTGACCATCTTTTTTGTTAAGAAATTGATTTATTTCCTTAAATAATTGAGTTTTTTTTATGTGAAATTTAGAACGATAAGGCATACTTATTTGTATTGGATAATGTTGCCGATAATAGCCTTTTGCTAAAACAGACTCAATTAAACTATCCATTTCAACATTACTCATTCCCGTATCAACTAAATCAATAAGATTATGTTGATGATGAAACTCATTAACCAACTTAAGATACAATAATTTACGTTTTATTTTACCTTTATAAAGGTAGGAAATCATATTCACTAAACTGTAAATACCACAAAAATTATCTAAGTCCCCTTGTTTGGATAGTTTCATCTATTATTAATTTACTATTCATTTTGTTATGTTTTTATAAAGTTAATTATAACAAAAAAGTAACAAAAAGTAAATTTTATTTAATTAAATCAGGGGTTTAATTAAATTGTTTGATTGTTTTTTTAAGTTGTAATTTATTTAACCAGTCCATTATTTAATATTCTTATAAATTTAACTTAGCAAAACTAAAACAATATTTTGTGTTTACATAATTATGATATAACCAATTCAAGCCCAAAAAGGAGTGTATATGAAATTGCAATTTAAACATAAAAAGTCTAACTGTAATAAACTATCTAATCATCTTTCTGATCTTTTTAATAAGCTAATTAATAATAACCCACAAGCTTGTGAAACCAATGAAATAGCACAAGGTTTTGGTGAATTTGGTTTAAGTATTACTAATCCTATTCCTGTGAATAGCATACAGGGAATTGAAGATTACTTATCTCATCTACGTTTAAATAATGGTGCAAAAATAAGTTGGAAAAGGATAGGAAGTACAGGTGCTGATAATATTAGTAATGTTATTGATATATATGAAATCATGACCTATAAAGGTGAAACAATTACTGATTTATATATATCACCCTATCATTTAAAAACGTCTAACAAAGCTCCAAAGGGTTTTAAAATCTTAAAATAAAAACTTATTTTTTATTACATTGTATCAATCAAAATGATAATTGCCCGTTTTTGTTCAACTGATAACATATCCCAACGTTGTAATAAACGGGCTTTTAGGTCATTTTGTGTAGAATAATATCCCGTTTTGTTTTCACTTACTTTATTGGAACTATTAAAGATATAACTTTGTTCTTCATCAATAAGAAACCAACTTATTGGTGTATTTAATTTATGTGCAATTTTAGTTAAATGATCCAGATTAATTTTATTAATCCCTCTTTCGTAGCGAGATAATTGCTGAGTTGATAACTCTACTCGTTCAGATAACTCAGCTATAGTTAAATTGTTTTCTTTTCTACAGTGTTGTATGCGCTTTCCTACTTTTTTATCTATATCAGATACAGGTACTTTTGCCATTAAATGTCTTTGCTCATAACTAAAATTTAAATTGGTATTTATTGTCGAGATGTTAGTCTTTTTATTGAATATCCCTTATTGATACAAAAATAAATAAATACATCCATTATTGATGGTTTTATATTTTTAATTTATACTTTTAAAAGTCAATTTAGGCAAAATAAGGAATAAAAATGAAGAAATCGTTTATTACAATAGCTTTTTTAACAAGTATAAGTAGCTTTTCTTATGCAGAAACATCAGGCCTTTACATTAATGGCCAAATAGGTGCAAGTTGGCTAAAAGCAAAAAGTATAGAGCATCACTTTAATGAGGACGATATAAATTCTAGTCATTTGAGATTTGGATCTCAAAATAAGACAGTTCTTAGTGGTGGTGTAGGAATTGGATATAACTTTAAACCTCAATTTAGTATCCCTATTCGCACTGAATTGATGTTTACTAAACGTGGTAATTTAAATAAAAATACCAATTTGCGAAATGTGTCATATATCGATGACGATGGAGATGCGCAAACTGCTAATTACTATTTACGCATAAAAACACGTATGAATACATTAATGTTAAATACCTATTATGATATTGATACAGGAACTGATTTCACACCTTATGCATCACTAGGTGTTGGTACTGCATTTTTGAAATATGAACGAACAGGACTGGTAAAAGGCGGAGACAACGAGGATGCCGATACTGATTCCAAAAGCAAAACTCGCTTTGCCTACTCTGCAGGTATTGGGGCTTCTTATAAAATAACGGACAATTGGTCTACAGATTTACAGGCTCGATATACTTACGGAGGAAAAGTAAGTGTATCAACTAATGATAATAGCTCAAATTCATCATTAAAACTTAGCACAACTGATTTAACAATTGGTGTTCGTTATTCATTTTAGCAAAGAAAAGGGCAATATAGCCCTTTTATAGAAAAAACATTATGTATTTCTTATTTTTTAGTGAATTTTGTAGGAGTAACGATATATACAATTCAGCCCTTGATAAAGGATACATTATCGTGGCATTAATTTTAACCTAGAGTTCACTTTTTTGGACGCAGTATGTAGTAAAAAAGAACAAAAAATGACCAGAAATGGATTGATTATATTAAAAATGTTATTTGATTCAGGAGAAATGATGAAAAAATATTTATTTACGTTATTAGGCTGTTTTTTATTAACTGGTTGTGGAGATGAAATGCCACCAAAATGTGATAGTAAGGATGCAGAAAATATATTAAAAGAAATTTACACAAGAGAAGGTTTTAAAAAGCCGACTATTGTTAATCAAAAAACACTCCGTACTGATAATGATAATAAACAGTATCTATGTCAGGCATATTTACAAGAAGCAACTTTAATGAAGTCAGGCTCGTTTAAATATTCTATTACTTGGCAAGATAAACAACAAAAAATATTTTATGTCCAATTAATCGATTAATAAAGTTTTATAAGGAATTGTCAAATGTCCATTCTACAAAAAATAAAATCACAACAAGACAAAAGTAAAGAAGCTCATAAAAAATTCATACAAGGAGAATATGGATTGACCAAAACTTTTTGGCTATATTGGTTTCTTCCTGTTGCTTTTATAACTATTGCAGATTCCATTTTTCCCACAAGTAAAAATGGATTAATAACAAATTTAATGATAATTTTTTGGTCAGGTATTACCTTGTTTGCAATTCACAATGTAAAAGTAACAGATAAAAAATTGTGGAAAAATATTTCGTTGGGTTTTGTTGCTTTCATTACAATAACTAGAATTTTTATTTTAATTTCATAATAATACACTTTGAAAAGTCCCTCTAAAAATAAAATTTGGGGGTGCTTTTATTCGTTAACGACGAGAACACATCATGAAAAAACGCACTCTGTTTTTAGTTATTTTTTTATTCTCTTTTATAAATATTGCAGTTGCATCGCAACAAAAAATTCAATTATACAAAGAGTTGAATTATGGCATGAGTAAAAATGACGTATTAAATAAATATCAACTTGAATCAAATCCTCAAAATAATTCTGAATTATATGGTTATAACCAAAAATTTTTAGATTTCGAATGGGACATGTTATTAACTTTTGATAGTGATGAAAAATTGGAATCAGTATACTTAGAAACAAAATTCGATGAGAATGCTAATAAATTTACTTCACTAATGTCGGCATTAGGAAAAAACTTTTCAGCTGTTTATATAGCAAATGATGACAAAAATATTGACCTTTTTTATATTGTTAAGACTAAAGGTAATATTGTATGCCAAAAAATAGTTGAAGATTTTATGATGGAAAGTTTCGATAGCTCATCTTCATTGAATATTATTAACATTAACAACGAATCACTACAACAAACGCTTAAAACGGCTAATTCATATATTGATTTACTACAAAAAAGTCCATTAAATACTCGTCAAGCAGAAATAATCATACAGTCTTACGAGGATGGAAGTTTTACTCTAGCGGTCGATTTTAGTGCTCCTAAAATGTTGATACAAAAAATGCAAAATAAAACCTATGAACAGTTTTAGTAAAAACTGACTAATAAACTATTAAAATACTCAATTAATAATGAGCGTTGTTTTAATTCTGCTTATTATTCCAATCCCATGTTTTGCTACAATTCAACAAAAACCTATAACATTGGAAAGTGAATCTAGTTATCTGTTCTGGGAAATATTAGCTACCGCTTTAGCGATAGCTATTTATGGTTCCTTCAAGAGTAACAGACGTGAGATAACCGTTTTTACAAACTACACTGACATTGTATTTGTTTTCGCTTCTATTTTTATACTGCTTATTGTGTTTATTATCATGCGTTGGGTAAATTCTTCTCTCAACATAAGTTATTGGGTTTTTAGCATAATCTTTATTACTTTTTTAATTGCAATAATTAAAGTTACCTTTTATACAACAACGGTAACATACTAAATTTTTTATTGGAACTGTATACAAAAATGTTTATTCCATTTGTATTTGTTGTATTCATAATTATTGCATTTATTTTATCGTCGGTATTAAGCAGAAACAAATATGAAAGAAAGACAAGCTATTCCAAACGACAAACCGGCACAATAATAGTAGGGTTTGGATTTAGTCTTTTGGCTGCCGCTTGGGTATTACATGATGAAGAATTTGTTTCTATTAAAAATTATTTATCAGGAAAAACTAGAAACATAAGTTTATTAACTAGCTTTAACCTAAAAATAATTCAGTAGCGTGTATTGAAACAATACACTATGATTCACTCAAATCGTGTATTCTTTTAGTCCTAATAGCTAAACTAGTAATCATAATAGAACAAAATTGAACAACATCGCTAAACTACCATACTTAATGGTTTATAACTTGATTTTGACTGCTCGACAAAATTTCCCCACCATTGCATCATTTCAATTCTTTGTTCAAGGTAAACGGCTCGATTATAAGCTCGGCGAACCTCATTTTTATCAACATGAGCAAGAGCCGCTTCTATTACATCAGGAGGAAAACCATTCTCATTAAGTGCTGTAGATGCAATAGAACGAAATCCATGAGCAACTAATCGACCAGCAAAACCTATCCGTTTAATTACAGCATTAACAGTCTGACTGTTCATTGGTTTATTATGAGGTGATTTCATACTAGGGAAAACATATTCGCGATGCCCACTAATGGGTTTCATGATTTGCAAGATATCAATTGCTTGAGAGGATAAAGGAATTATATGTTCTCGCCCCATTTTCATTCTTTCAGCTGGTATAATCCAACAATTATTGTTGAGATCAATTTCACACCATTTTGTTCCTGTTGCTTCCGTTGGTCTCGTCATTGTATAAAGTTGCCAAAATAATAAGCACCAAGTCTGCTTTTCTATATTTGCGGTACTCAATGCACTTAACAATTCAGGCAATTGTTCAGGTCGTAGTGCTGGCATATTTTTTACAACAGGATTAGCAAATGCTGCTGTGATTTTGGATGCTGGATTAGCATCTATCAAACCAACATTAACCGCATAATACATAACCTCATTAATTCGTTGGCATATTCGTCGAATAGATTCTAGCTTTCCTTGTTGTTTAATTGGTTCAAGAGCATTTATAAAGTCTCTTGCTTTAATTTCAGTGATAGCAATACTACCTATATAAGGTAGTACATGTAATTCTAAAGAACGCCAAATATCTTTTAATGTATCAGCTTTTAAATTAGATGAAGATTTTAATTTAAACCAATCAGTGGCAACCTTTTCAAAAGTATTGTTCTGTTCATCTCTAAGTAGTTTTAGTTGATCTTTTTTATATTGTTGAGGATCTATTCCTTTGGCAAGAAGTTGTCTTGCTTCATCTCTTTTTAGCCTAGCATCAGCTAAACTAATCTCAGGGTATGATCCAAAACTCACAAGAGTTCTTACTTTAGATGTGGGATGGTAATAATTAAAACGCCAAATCTTTGTACCTATTGACTTAACGAGTAAATACAAACCATTCCCATCAGATAAAGTGTAATCTTTTTCTAACGGCTTGGCTGTTCTGATTTTAGTATCTGTGAGTGGTGTAGTTATACGTGGCATAGTTATATATTTATAGTTATACGTTGATGTTGTGTTTTTAGCGTATAACTAATTATATAACTAAAACTATTGATTGTCACTGAATTAACATAATACTTATTGACATAAAAACACTATAAAACATTTGGATTATAGTGAATTAATGATGGTTGGTGAATTTTAATGAACAGTATGGTGGTGGAGCTGGCGGGAGTTGAACCCGCGTCCGAAATCTCTACATCCTCGGTACTACATGCGTAGTTTGTTTTTGAATTTCATCTACCCGCTGCGAACAAACACGCTACTGATAGACTAGCTTGATTAGGTTTAATGCTTCCACCCCAAGCAAGGCTTCCACACGATCTCGTTTGGGTTTGACTCCTCTTTATCCCCGTCCTACGAGCGGAGGCTAGGGAGAGAAGGCTCTATACAGGTTATTAAGCTGCTAGTGCGTAGTTTTCGTCGTTTGCGACTATTTTTTTGCGGTTTATTTACGAGGCCTACCGCACCTCGGCATGCACCTTGGGTTTCGCAAATCCCGTCGAATCCAGAATCAGCCCCAATTGTGAATTGTAACTAAAAACAATATTAGGGCATTATAGGTGAATTTAAAATGGAATACAAGTTAGTCAGCTTCAAGGTTGGTCTAGCTATCAGCAAATTTTTCATCTTTTAATGCTGCACATTATCAACAGCATATTTTTGCCTTCACATATCGCATTTCAGCCGTTGTAGAGCCGACTTGAGGTGATAATAAAACATTTTAAATGTTTGTCGTAAAAGGGGAATTGATAGGTAGTAGCTCAACTTCAAACGCATCAAGTCCTGTGGCTTTGCTCGTTTTATTTTTAGTACTTCAAGCGGTGCTTGTTGATCAACAATTTTTCACAGGCATCATTAATAAGTATTGCCGAAGGCTTCATTAAAGCTAATTTTTCTTTTGTGAATAGTTGAATAGTTTTTTGGGTTAATGGGAGAATGGTAACAACAAAATTGGCTTGTTCTAATACATCGCCTAAAAATATATAATCATGCGGCTAAGTTAGCCGGTAAAGTAGCAGAGCGTAAATATTTTTCAGCTATGTCACTTAATATCAAAGTAATCATTAAATATTCCAATAAATATACATAGCCCAAATAACGCCTTATCATCAGCAGAATATTATGCGTTGACAACATAAAATAGCCATCAAAAAACAGCCATAAAATGTAAACATTTTATTACAACATTTACTTGAATTGTCATCACACTTACTTTTTAAACCAAATTCATAATTAACTAACAATCATAAAAAAATTATAATTGAATAAATAATAAAAATTTCATTTACTATTGTGTAATTTTGTGTTTACATAATAACCGTATATGTAATTATTATTTTACATTTAAAAATATAAATGATTTTAACAAGGAAAATAAAATGTTAAAAGATGCTTTAAATAATGTTCGAATCCGAGACGAACATATGTTAATCACACCAGAAGAAATCAAACAGCTTTACCCTCTTTCTCATGATTTAGAAAACCAAATTGCCTTATCACGCCAAACTGTTGTGGATATTTTAGAGCGACGTGATCACCGCTTGCTTATTGTATGTGGTCCTTGCTCTATTCATGATCCTGTTGCAGCAATTGAGTATGCGCATAAATTAAAAAGACTATCGGACGAAGTTAAGGATCACTTATTTATTGTCATGCGTGTTTATTTTGAAAAACCAAGAACCACTGTTGGTTGGAAAGGTATGATTAACGATCCTCACATGGATAGCTCATTTGATATTGAGCATGGACTAAAAAAAGCCCGTAAATTACTGCTTGATATTACTCAAATTGGCTTGCCTATTGCAACTGAAGCACTAGATCCCAACACACCACAATACATTGGCGATTTAATTAGTTGGTCTGCAATCGGGGCAAGAACTACTGAATCACAAACGCATCGAGAAATGGCATCTGGCCTATCAATGCCTGTTGGTTTTAAAAATGGAACTGATGGCAGTTTAGATGTTGCAATTAATGCGATGAAATCAGCCTCTATGCCTCATCGTTTTGTAGGAATTAACCAAAAAGGACAAGTAACGGTTTTACAAACAACAGGCAATCCACACGGCCATGTTATTTTGCGTGGCGGTAAAACACCAAATTATGATGCTGAAAATGTTGCATTGTGCGAAACACAAATGAAAAAGGCAGGATTGTTACCTAACTTAATGGTTGACTGTAGCCATGCAAATTCAAATAAAGATTATCGAAATCAACCTATTGTTGCTAATTCCATTATCGAGCAAATAGAAAAAGGCAATAATTCGATTATTGGTGTAATGATTGAAAGTAACTTATTTGAAGGAAATCAGCCTTCCGAGCAACCACCAGAAAACTTTAAATATGGCGTATCTGTGACTGACGCATGTATTAACTGGGAAGAAACAGACGCACTATTACGAAAAATGGATTACATTTTAGCGCAGCCACTTATCGAAAGACAAAAGCACTCAGTTACTACTTAAACTACTCAATAAATAAACATATCGCCGACACCATTATCGGCGATCTTTGTTTTATTTAACCTAATTGCTTACGAGCATTACGGAATATTCTCATCCAAGGGCTATCTTCACCCCAGTTATCAGGATGCCATGAATTAGTTACCGTTCTAAATACCCGTTCTGGATGTGGCATCATAATAGTTGCCCGTCCATCTTGAGATGTCACTGCAGTAATACCGTTTGGCGAACCATTTGGATTAGCAGGGTATTGCTGCGTTACTTTGCCAAAATGGTCAATATAACGTACGGCAACTAATCCGGATGCTTCTAAACGGCTTAAATGAACATCATCACCAACTTCAACACGTCCTTCCCCGTGTGAAACAGCAATTGGCATATGCGAACCAGCCATATCAGTAAATAGCAACGACGGGCTTGATTGAATTTGCACTAAACTAAAACGAGCTTCAAAACGTTCTGACAAATTACGAACAAAACGAGGCCACAAATCCGCTCCCGGAATTAGATCCTTAAGATTCGACATCATCTGACAACCGTTACAAACCCCTAACGATAAAGTATCTTTGCGATGGAAGAATTGTTCAAATTCATCACGCACTTTTTCATTAAATAAAATAGATTTAGCCCAACCTTCACCTGCTCCTAAAACATCACCGTAAGAGAAACCACCACAAGCAACCAGTGTACTAAATTGACTAAGTGTAATTCGACCAGAAAGTAAATCTGTCATATGTACATCGATTGCTTCAAAGCCAGCTCTATCAAATGCTGCCGCCATTTCAACGTGTGAATTAACGCCTTGCTCACGTAAAATAGCGACTTTTGGTCTTATTCCTTTAGCAATATAAGGTGCTGCAATATCGGCTTGCAGATCAAAAGTTAAGTGCACATTTAATCCTGGATCATCTTCATTTTGTTTAGCTTGATGTTCTTGATCTGCACATTGAGGATTATCACGTAAACGTTGCATTTGCCATGTCGTTTGCGCCCACCATGTTCTCAAGGTTAAGCGTGATTCACTGTATACCGTAGCCGAGTTATCACGTACAATAATTTGTTGACCAGTTTTAGCACTACCAAGAACATGAACTGCATGAGATAAGCCAAACTTCTTAAAGCAAACCATCACATCATCTAAACGATTATTAGCTACTTGAATAACCGCACCTAATTCTTCATTAAATAACGAAGCAATCACATCATGGCCTAACGAGGCAATATCTACATCAACACCACAATGTCCAGCAAAAGCCATTTCAGCCAATGTCACAAACAGTCCACCATCAGAACGATCATGATAAGCAAGCAAAGCATTTTGGCTTACTAAAGCCTGAATCGCATTATAAAAAGCAAGCAGTTCTTTAGGATCATGGACATCTGCGGTTTTTTGCCCTAAATGACGATACACTTGCGCAAGTGCAGTTGCCCCTAACGCTTGGTGGCCTTTAGATAAATCAACCAGTAACAACGTATTATCCTGATCGGTACGCAATTGAGGTGTTACGGTTTTACGCACATCTTCAACACGCGCAAATGCCGAAATCACCAACGACAACGGCGAAGTCATGGTCTTTTGCTCACCCTCTTGTTGCCAAGTGGTTTTCATCGACATTGAATCTTTACCAACTGGAATGGCTAGCCCTAAAGCAGGGCATAACTCTTCACCAACTGCCTTAACGGCTTGGTAAAGACCTGCATCTTCACCCGGATGTCCTGCTGCTGCCATCCAGTTAGCCGAAAGCTTAATCCGTTTGATATCACCAATATTGGTTGCGGCAATATTCGTAATTGCCTCACCAACTGCAAGCCTTGCTGATGCGGCAAAATTAAGTAACGCAACGGGCGCACGCTCGCCGATTGACATAGCCTCACCATAATAACTATCCAAACTTGCAGTAGTCACAGCACAATCAGCAACCGGCACTTGCCAAGGACCGATCATTTGATCACGAGCAACCATACCCGTCACTGAACGATCGCCAATGGTAATTAAAAAGGTCTTTTCGGCAACGGTTGGCAAATGTAGAACACGTTTGACCGCATCATATAAATTAATTTCAGACGTTGAGAAATTATCACCATGTGCTTGGTGAGTTTTAACATCACGTTGCATTTTAGGCGTTTTACCAAGTAGCACATCTAATGGCAAATCGATGGGATGATTATTAAAATGCTCATCATGCAAGATAACCGCCTTATTGACGGTTGCCTGACCAATCACCGCATAAGGTGCACGCTCACGCTGACAAAGTTCAGCAAATAATGCCAATTTATCGGGATGAATCGCAAGCACATAGCGCTCTTGCGATTCATTACACCAAACTTCTAGTGGTGACATACCTGGTTCATCGCTAAGTATTTTACGAAGCTCAAACTGACCGCCACACCCACCATCGCTAACAAGTTCAGGCATTGCATTAGACAAACCTCCAGCACCAACATCATGAATAAATAAGATAGGATTATCTTCACCAAGCTGCCAACAGCGATCGATAACTTCCTGACAACGGCGCTCCATTTCAGGATTATCACGCTGAACAGAAGCAAAATCCAAATCAGCATCGGACTGACCCGACGCCATAGACGAAGCCGCACCACCACCTAAGCCAATATTCATAGCAGGGCCACCTAACACAATCAGTTTAGAGCCCGCTGGAAACTCACCTTTTTGGATATGTTCACGGCGAATATTACCCATACCACCAGCTAACATAATCGGTTTATGATAACCTCGAAGCTCCTCGCCATTATGGCTGTTAACCTTTTCTTCATAAGTACGGAAATACCCTAACAAAGCCGGACGACCAAATTCATTATTAAACGCCGCACCACCTAAAGGGCCATCCATCATAATATCAAAGGCGCTCACAATGCGATCAGGCTTACCAAAATTTTG
Organism: Gilliamella sp. BG1; assembly: GCF_046635625.1. Lineage (NCBI taxonomy): Bacteria > Pseudomonadati > Pseudomonadota > Gammaproteobacteria > Orbales > Orbaceae > Gilliamella > Gilliamella sp. BG1. The sequence goes on from NZ_JBIDFG010000008.1 coordinate 45,663, forward strand.
CTCCCAAGGTTGTTCAAAATTAGGAATACGTAAATTAGAAACTGAAAACCCTACTAAACCGGCTTTAGGTTTAGCACCTCGACCAGTTGCCCCTTCATCACGAATCTCACCTCCACTGCCCGTTGCCGCACCCGGCCAAGGTGATATAGCTGTTGGATGATTATGTGTTTCAACTTTCATTAAAATATCTGCATATTCTTGATGATAGCAGTAGGTTTTATTCTCATTATCCGCAAAAAAGCGCCCAACGATTGAACCATCCATCACTGCGGCATTATCTTTATAAGCGGACGAAACATAATCAGGAGTGTGTTCAAAAGTATTTTTGATCATCTTAAACAGTGATTTAGGCTGCTTTACCCCATCAATAACCCAATCGGCATTAAAAATCTTGTGACGACAATGCTCAGAATTGGCTTGTGCAAACATATAAAGCTCAATATCAGTAGGATTACGATTTAGTTTTTTAAAGTTCTCAACTAAATAATCAATCTCATCAGATGCTAACGCCAAACCTAATTTAAGATTAGCCTCATCTAATGCCGCACGCCCCTGACCTAATAAATCAATGGTTGTAACTGGTGCAGGTGATTCAACATGAAATAACTGCTCGGCTTGATCAGCATGGCTAAAGACCGCTTCCATCATGCGATCATGAATTAATGCTATAAAATCGTTTTTTTGCCAATCGGTTAATTCTGAACTTACTTGCACATAATAAGCAATCCCCCTCTCGATACGGCGAATCTGTGATAAACCGCAATTATGTACAATATCAGTTGCTTTTGATGACCAAGGCGAAATCGTTCCCACTCTTGGCGCCACTAAAAAGAGTTGCTTACTAGCCGTTTGTTTAACATTGATTTGTGCATTTTTTGGACCGTATTGTAATAATTTATCTAACGTTAACTGTTGTTCAGCCGTCAACTCGCCAACCAAATCAACAAAATGCAGATATTGGGCTTCAATATCGATAACAGGAATAGATTTTTCACAACAAGTAGATAATATTTTATTAATACGAAATGCAGATAAGGCCGAGCAACCAGCTAAAATTTTCATGAAAATTACTCTTTTTAAGCTAAAAATAGAGAAGAAATAAGACAATATTATAAAAGAAAGCGCACGATGTGGCTATATTAAATACAGTTAATCAAGAGATAGATAAAAAGTCTGTTTTTCAACCAAAAGAAATAACTAAAAAAGAAAAACAAAATCAATATGATAGAAAATTATTTTTTACCAAGAATTGGATCTATTTTGGTAAGTGAAATAAATTAAGTGTAAGGATTAGGATATTTTGATACAGGAATAAGATAGGTATATTGACCTTGCTGTGTTATGGAAAAGCTTTTTACTCTAAAATCATTCAGGTAAAGCATTGATTTTATTAAATTTTTATTTAAGCGTTTTTAGTGAAATCAAGCATTTATAAGATATTTAGTACTAAAGCTTTTATATTTCATTTAACTGTTAAATTTTAGCAAAGAAATTTCAATTAACTAAAATTTTAAATAAAAAAAACAAATTATTATCAAGTTACTCTAATGATAGTTTATTCAAACATATTGATTTATTGATTAATTACTGATTTACTGTTCATCAGCAAAATACTAACTTATTATTTTAATTAACTATAAAAACAAATAAGTAATCATGAAATAAAAAATATAAGGAAAAATTAGAATGGAATTTCTTTTTTATTTCTTCTTCTTCGCAGTAGTAATAATTATAGTGGCATTTATTAATCTTTTTAGTTTGAAAGATCAAATTGTCCGGTTAAGAATTCAGTTAACAGAGGTACAAGAGGTCCTTTTATCACTCAAAGAACAACTTTATCAACAAAATAGTTCGGCTGAGTTAGAAGAAAATTCAGATGAAAAAGAGGATATTGAGCTCGATAATACTAATTCGCAATTTGAATATTCAAATAGCAATACTACTGAAGAAACAGCGGATATTGCTGTTCAAATAGAGCCTCCAACCGAAATTTCTTTACCTTGTGCAGCTAATAATAACCATTTAAACGATGGACTTTTGCAACTTAATGAGCAAAATGAACCCGCCCTGTTACAAGAAAATATGCAACTTGATTCAGTAACAGTAGAACAACCCGATTCTCAATATCAAGAATTCAGTCAGGAAGAAGAGTTACCAACATTAGCTAGCGAATCTCTGGCGATAGAAACTCCAGAACAAGAAAAAATCAATCTTGATGAAGCTGCATTACAAACAGCAGATCCATTTAACCCACAATACAGACCAGTTACAAATACTGGACCCAATCCGTTATTTATTTTTTTTAATTGGTTAATTAAAGGCAATGTAATTGCCAAAATTGCTATTGTGATCTTATTTTTAGGTCTAACCTATCTATTTAAATACAGTATTGAACATGATTATATTTCACCTGAGATCAGAATCTTAGGAACCTTAGTATTAGGTTTTGTTTTGTTAGGAATCGGTTGGAAATTAAGACATAAACGAGAAATCTACGCCTTAATATTACAAGGCGGTGCCTTTGCTATTTTATATCTGACCATATTTGCCGCCTATAGGTTATACGAACTTGTACCTATGTTAATTACGTTTGCTATTTTGTTAATTATTTGCTCAACAAGCATTTTATTTTCCATTTTGCAAAGAGCTATGAGTCTAGCAATTATAGCCTGTATCGGCGGTTATGTGACACCGATTTTACTATCCAATGGTTCAGGCAATCATATTGCTTTATTTAGTTATTATTTGATGATTTCCAGTGCTATTTTAGTTGTTAGCATCTGGCAGTCTTGGCGAATACTTAATTTATTAGGATTTTTATTCACCTTTGTAATATCTCTACTATGGGGAATGAGTAATTTCCGCCCTGGGTTTTACATTGAATGCCAAATATTTATCATCGCCAATATGTTAATTTATGGTATTTTAGCTGTTTTATTCTCGGTTCGAAGTTTTAATAAAGAACATAATCAAAATGCTATTGATTTAATTTTACTATTTGGCACACCGTTATCCGGTTTTGCATTACAATATTCTATTACCAATCAGTGGGAATTTGGACCTGCATTTTCATCATTGGCATTTGGTCTGTTTTATATTATTGGCTCTTATTTCATTCTGCGCTTGTTGAAATCTTCAGCAAAAAAAATCTCGCTTTATGGCTTGGCCATTGGTCTATCATTTAGTACGTTGGCTATTCCACTTGCCTTTAGTGCCAATTGGACTGCCACAATTTGGTTATTTGAAGGAACAGCATTAAGTTGGATTATGCTTTCGCAAAAACATTATCGTACTGCTTTATTAGGTGTCGCAATTACATTATTTGGTATTGTTTCAGCTTGTATATCTTTCGAATATGAACAATTAAATCCGAGCTCGCTTACACTACTACTTGGTATTATAAGTGCCATTTTGCTAGTGAATGCCTGTTTATGGCATTGCTATGGTTGTAGAATTAATACAAATAATTTACTTAAAACGATGTTTATCGCTGTTGCTGTTATATTTTGGGTAATATGGATTTTATCAAGTATTTATTTACATATTGACAATACAACACCAAAAGTATTACCAATTTTATTATGCTTCACTTTTTCTTCATGGCTATGGTATATCGTTGGGAAAAAAATCAATTGGCATCAGCTCTGTTATTCTGGGTTAACCTTATGGCTAATGATATTACTAGCTTTATTTAAAAGCTATGCCGAATCCTACTATTTATTAAACTCTGGCATTTGGAGCGTGGTTTGGATCATAGCCTTTGTTAGTGCTTACTATTATTTACATATTGGAAAGGCACTTATCACAAACAGTATTGTAAATCGTAGTTTTAAAATAAATAAACAAAATACTTATCGTTTATTTGATATGTTACACATCAGTTTATTTTGGATGATTTTATACTGGATAACACGAGAATCTACTCATTTACTTAATCAATTACCATGGGGATACGAAGTAATAAAATGGAGTGTAACTGCAACTATTGCTAGCAGCATTATTCTACTATTTTATATACTGATTAAACGCCAAATTATGACCACAATATCATTAATTAAATCTTATTGGATGATAGGTTTATTACCTGTTGTTATCTATTTAGGATTTTATTTAATAGTTGGGCTTGGTATGAGTGGTCAAATCATTTATTGGAATTATGTTCCTATCATTAATCCACTTGAAGAAAGTGCAATCTTTGCTTTAATGATGTTTAGCGTTTGGTTAAAACTTGCAATAAACCATTTACAACTAAATAGCAGGATAATGAATCTTGCAAGCTTTAAAATACCATTACCTAATATGGTTCTAGTGCCTTTAATTGTGTTAACCTTTTTCTGGGGAAACAGTATCGTTTTACGCTGCTTAAGCCAAATGTTTGACATATCTTGGACAGCTAATTCTTTATGGCACAATAATATTGTCCAAATGACTGCATCATTACTTTGGATGTTAACTGCAGTAATATTGGTGACTATTGGACACCGTTATTCACTTCGGAAAATATGGTATAGCGGTGAATTTATTCAAGTGATCGTTATTATTAAATTAATATTTGTAGATATCCGTGAGCTTGATGGATTACTTCGTGCATTTGCCTTTATTGGTGTTGCGTTATTAATGCTGTTAATTGGGTATTTAGCACCATTACCGCCTAAGTTAAAAAATGGTGATACTGATGAATAAATACACTATAAAAAATAGGTTTAAGTTTAACAATGACGTTTTCAGAAATCATTCTGATAATATCATTCAGTTTAATATAACAATAAATAAAAATTCGTGAATGTCATTGATTATTATGGATAAAAAATTATGAAAAAATTTCTATTGAGTTCGCTGTTATTAATAAGTGGATTTAGCCAAGCGATAGACAAAACTAACCAGTATGCCTATGGTGCCATGATTGATATCTCCAACGATACTAGCATGTATAGCAGAATAGAACTGACTCATGATGTTTATACACAAACATTATCAAGTTCATTAGATGATATTCGCATTTTTAACCAAAAAGGTCAGCCTGTACCTTATGCATTAGTCAATGTTTATCAGCAAAGTGATAATAATCAAACTTTTCCAGTGGCTATTTACGCGTTAAATGAAAACAAAGATGAAGATCAAAGCAAAATGGCGATTGAACAGTATAATATCAATATCAACAATAAAGATGTTCAAATCTATCTCGATAAAGCAAATAGCCAAGGTGACTATACCGCAAGGTATTTATTGCAAATTCCCGAAAATGTTAAGTTAGAACAAGCCATAAGTCGTTTATCCATTGATTTTGATGTAGCTGAAAATCAAAATTGGCAAGCAATTGCTAAATTGCTTTATAGCCAAGATTTAAGTAATTGGCAAACTGCACTCAATAATGTTCCAATGATGTCTTTGACTGATAACAATAGTAATCAGTCACTTAGAGTAAATACAATTGATATACCAACAAACACTAATTACAAAGCACGCTATTGGATTTTATTATTAAAGTCAGATCAATCCACAGTTCCTAACGTCAAAAAAATTGAATTTACTTCAAGAAAAGAAACACCAAAATTAGCTCTTTTCCCAATTAACTTCGAACTAACATCATCAGATGGTCAAGAAGCAACTTATCAGTTACCATCACCTCAACCAGTTAGAGAGTTATCAATTAAGCTACAAAACCCACGTATGGTTTTACCTACTAGCATCTATTATAAAACCGATGACAAAGATAAAACATGGCATAAACTTGATGACTATATTATTCGAAACATAGATAGCAATGATCATAGCCAACATATCAGTGCTGGATTAATTATTAAACAAGTAAAAATTAAAGCCATCAACGCAAGCTTTGATGAAGCACCACAACTAACAGCTTACCGCAATCGCATGAGTGTTGTTTTTAATAGCGCCAATAATGGTCCCTTCATTTTAGCTTGGGGATCAGCAAAAGCAACGTCTGCATCGTTAAGTGAAAAAGCATTACTTTCAGATTCAATATCTGTAGTTGATGTGCCACAAGCCTTTGTTGGTGAAAATATTAAACTAGCAGGTAAAAAAGTATTATCCCAAGCAAATAATGATCCGACAAGAGATTCAATTTTACCTAAATGGTTAATTTGGGTTAGCTTAGTTATTGGCGCTATCATATTAATTATTATTGCATTAAAATTACTTAACGAAGTTAAAAAGTCATAAAAATGAAAGCTAAAATATAAAAATGACTAGAAATAAGCACTTAATAGAAATTTACTCCATTGAGTGCACCACACATCTAAATACTGATAATTTTTAATTAGATAAGATGATAGAGACAATAAAAGGCTTTGATTTTGGCTTAAGTCATTGTGGTAACAAACATTCGCCGACTTAAGCCGGCGAATTGTAGCATATTAAATTACGCTTCGTTCCAGCTATCTCTTAACCCTACGGTTCGGTTAAACACTAGCTTATCTTCAGTTGCAAACTTGCTATCTAAACAAAAATAACCTTCTCGTTCAAATTGATAAGCTTTCCCCGCCTGAGCTTTTTGTAAACTAGGTTCAACAAGACCTTGCTTAATCACTAACGAAGTAGGATTAATGGTTGATAAAAATTCCTCTGCTGCACCTGGGTTTGGCGTATTAAATAGACGATCATACAGGCGAATTTCGGCTGGTTTTGCAAATTTAGCTGAAACCCAATGAATTACACCTTTGACTTTACGACCATCTTCAGGATTTTTATTTAAGGTTGCTGGATCATAACTACAATAAATCGTTTGAATATTACCTTCGGCATCTTTTTCAACTCGATTTGCTCGAATCACATAGGCATTACGCAATCGCACTTCTTTACCTAATACTAAACGTTTGTAATTTTTGTTGGCTTCTTCTCGAAAATCCGCACGATCAATATAGATTTCACGAGTGAAAGTGACTTCTCGATGACCCAGCTCAGGACGATTTGGATGATTTGGCATACTAAGCACTTCATCAATAGTATCCGAGAAGTTTTCAATGACAACTTTAACTGGATCAAGCACCGCCATAGCACGAGGCGCATTTTCGTTAAGATCTTCGCGAATACAAAACTCAAGGGTACTCATTTCTACGGTATTTTCTTGTTTTGTCACACCAATTCGACGGCAAAATTCACGGATCGAAGCTGGTGTATAACCACGACGACGTAAACCTGAAACAGTCGGCATACGCGGATCATCCCAACCATCAACAATTTTTTCTGAAACAAGTAAATTTAATTTACGTTTTGAAGTAATCGCATATTCAAGATTTAATCTTGAAAATTCATACTGATGAGGTCGTGCCTCGATTGTAATATTATCTAATACCCAGTCGTATAAACGGCGATTGTCTTGGAATTCAAGTGTACAAAGCGAATGGGTAATATTTTCGATCGCATCAGAAATACAGTGGGTGAAATCGTACATTGGATAAATACACCATTTATTACCTGTTTGGTGATGTTCTGCAAATTTAATACGATATAATACTGGATCTCGCATCACAATAAATGGTGATGCCATGTCAATTTTAGCACGCAGACATGCTTTTCCTTCGGCAAATTTGCCCTCTTTCATTTGGGTAAAAAGCGCTAAATTTTCATCGATGCTACGATCACGATAAGGGCTATTTTTACCCGGTTGAGTAAGTGTTCCTCGATATTCACGGATTTCATCAGCTGAAAGCTCGTCAACATAAGCAAGTCCTTTATTGATTAGCTCAATAGCATATTCATATAATTGGTCGAAATAGTCAGATGAGTAACAAATTTCACCATCCCATTCAAACCCTAACCAACGGACATCTTCTTTAATCGAGTCAACATACTCTATATCTTCTTTAGCTGGATTAGTATCGTCAAAACGTAAATTACATTTACCTTTATAATCTTGCGCAATACCGAAATTTAAACATATTGATTTAGCATGACCAATATGTAAATAACCATTAGGCTCTGGAGGAAAACGTGTGTGCGTAGTTTTATACTTTCCTGCTGCTAAATCAGCATCAATAATTTGGCGAATAAAATTAGATGGACGATTATCTGTTTCGCTCGGTAATGAACCGCTCATAAAAAAACCTCTGGTGATATATTTATTAATAACAAATTGAGAATATTTGCTATATTATTGCTTATTATGTAACGAATATAACAAATTTTTCTTATTTCTGAAATGGAAAACAGACGATTCCCATCGACAAAATTAGTCTTTGATTAAACCCTGCTATTTTTAACAAAAAAACATATCTTTTTAGCAAAAACACAAAAATAAAAAATTAAATAAAATAAAAGCTCTACCTGACGGTTTTCGCTAAAAATACAACTAATTATTTTTATTCATCACCCGATTTCAATGAAACCACAAATCTTGCTCCACCTAGTGGGCTAGTGACAACAAAGGCTTTACCATTATGAAATTCTGCCATTAGTTTTACATAAGCTAAACCGAGTCCATAACCTCCAGTTGATCGAGTTCGGCTCGTATCAAGTCTTGCAAAAGGCATAAAAATCTTTTCACGTGCATCAAAGGGAATGCCCACACCATCATCATCGATTTCAAGAATGACTCGATTTTCTTGTTTTGTGATATTCAAAACTGCTTTATGTGCTGCATACTTAAAAGCATTTAGTAACAAATTTTTAACTATGGTTTCAACTAAATTAGTATCAATCATTGCATATGCATCTTGGCTATTACAAGTTAGTTCAAATCCTTTTGGTTTAAATAATGTTAAGGATTGGCAAACTTTTTCACTCCACTGTTTTAATGATACCCTCGTGAAGTTTAATTCAACATTGCTTTGCTGCATTTTAAAGTAATTTAAACTAGCATTGATTAATGTCTCAAGTTCATTAATATCATCACTCATGCCTTTTTGTAGCAAAAATCTCTCTTTTTCATCGGTAGACTCTTCAAGCATACTAAGTTCAAATCGCATACGGGCAAGAGGTGTACGTAATTCATGAGCCATCGCATGAGAGATTGTTTGATTGGTACCAACTAGATGTTCAATATGCGTTCCCATATTATTTAAAACATTTGCTAGCGGCTTAAATAACCAACCTTTAACATTTTCGGTTCGGGCTTTTAAATTACCTTGCCCTAACTGCTCGGCAGTTTGTCTGATATTAACTAGATCCTTCCATACGGCACTAAAAGCCATATAAATTAAAATAAAAAAAACAATAGCACTAAACAAAGCCCAAATAACAAGAAAGATGGTCAAGGACATGGTATTGGATGCCAAAATATCCCGCATTACAATCGGGCCTAATTGAAGCAAATTGCCATCTTTTAAATCTATATAAACAATCTCATTATCACCATCATAAGAAAAACCAAGTTTTTTTAACTCATTAAGCACAGTATCAGGTAACGGTGTGTTAATTGGTAACACTTCGATAGGGTAGCCAAAATAAGGTTGCAATTCATTAACCACTTCTTGAAGGGGTCGATCTTTATGTTCTTTAATTTGCATACGAATCAGATTCACTGTACCTCGTTGAGATTCACGAAATACAACATGATCATCTGGCATATCGGTTAATGATGAAGGTAATGAATCAAAAACCAATAAAGCCCCATAAGCAATAATACTTTGCAATAAAAGTAAAATAACTAGATAAAATACAATACGGCGATTAAAAAATAGCGGCTTGGCTAATAATTGACTCAATGATTTTCTCCTTCTCGCATAAATAAGTAGCCTTTTCCTCGCACTGTTTTTATGCGAGACGGATTATCTGGATCATCGAGTAATTTACGACGAAGTCTTGAAACACGAGCATCAATAGAACGATCGCTACCATCAAAATCGATCCCTCTTACTTGAGAAAAAATATCATCTCGAGAAAGAATAGTTCCCGCATTATAAGCAAGCAACCATAGCAGATCGAATTCGGCTGTGGTTAAATCAATTTCTTGCTCGTGCAAGAGTACTTTTCGGTTTTCACCGTCTATGACTAGATTATCAAATATTAAAGTTTTATTATTCTGTGGTAAAACAAACTCTTTCGTATTGTCTTTGTCGGTTTCTATCTGTTTCCGTCGTAATAAAGCTCGTATTCGCGCTAGTAATAATCTGGGTTCAACTGGTTTTGCTAAATAATCATCCGCTCCCAATTCAAGCCCAACAATTTCATCAATATTATCTTCACTTGCTGTCATGATCAGTATAAAATTACTAAACCATGTACGAATATCTCGACAAATATCAAAACCTGTTTTTACAGGTAACATTACATCTAAAATAACTAGATCGGGATTAAGTTGTTGAATCTTTTCTTCTGCCCCTTCTCCACTATTATGCCATTCAACAAGATATCCTTGCCGAATTAGATAAACTTGAATTAAATTAGCTAAGCGCTGATCATCTTCAATGATTAATATACGTTCACTCATTATCTGTTCTCGATTACTGTAGCTTGTACCTAGAGATACCTCATTATACAGATAATTTTTTTCCCGTTACAAAATATATACAAAGAGGCTACAAAGTTTATAGCAACTCTATGAGAGAATTTACGCCAATATCTATAAATAGACTATTTTTTATCAAAATGAATACTTTTTCATCAATAGCGAACCATCTTTTTCATCCATCTTATCCACAAAATCACACGCCAATTGTTTTGTGTGATTTTGATGGTACGATTAGTGTTAAAGATGTCACCGATACTTTACTAAGCCACTTTGGTCAAAATGGTTGTGATGAGCTTGAAGAATTGTGGGTTAACGGTAAAATTGGCTCTCAAGAATGTATGAGTAAACAAATTGCATTAATGGATGCAAGCTTAGATGAACTCAATCAAGTTTTATCACAAATTGAAATAGACATGGATTTTAAAGCTTTTATTCATTATACCGAACAGAACAATATTCCCGTTCATGTGGTCAGCGACGGTTTAGATTATGCCATTGAGTTTATTTTAAAACGTCATGGTATTGAACATTTACCAATTTTTGCTAATAAATTAATGCATAATAACGCACGCAGCTGGCGCCTTGAGTTTCCTTACGCAAACAAGGACTGTATTAAGCAAAGTGGCAATTGCAAATGTAATCATGTAAAAAAACAACAGCACTTTTCGCAAATATTATATGTTGGTGACGGTACATCAGACTATTGCGTATCACATAATGTTGATTTCGTTTTTGCCAAAGACAAGTTAGTTAATTATTGTGAAAAAAATAAAATTGAACATTGTAAGATTACTAGTTTCGCAGATGTAACCTCGGCATTAAAACGGGCACAACATGCCGTTATCCCTGTCATGATGGTAAAATAAAGGAATATTAATGAGTACAATTCAAAATTTATCTTACTTTCTACCAGGTAACAAAAATGGCGTACTTTTGATTCATGGTTTAACTGGTACCCCTAATGAAATGCGCATTTTAGCTAATGGATTAAATAAAGCTGGATTTACTGTTTATGCAATCCAATTAGCTGGGCATTGTGGTACTGAAGAAGATCTGTGTAAAACAACATGGCAAGATTGGTATAAAAGCGTACAAGATGGCGCAGATTATTTAGCACAGCATGTAGATAATGTTTTTGTTGCTGGATTATCAATGGGTGCGCTACTTGCACTAAAACTTGCTGCCGATAGACCTGAACAAATTAAAGGTGTTGGCGTTTTAGCCCCCACATTTTGTTATGATGGTTGGAGTATGCCATTTTGGGCAAAAAAACTTTTCTTCTTATTAGTCTATTTTAAAAAATTGGGTATTTTTCAAAAAAAGGTTTTCATTGAAAAACCACCTTATGGGCTTAAAGATGAACGCATTCGCGCAGTAGTGTCCGAAAGCATGTTAAGTGGCGATGCGGCATCAGCAGGGCTTGCTGGTAACCCGTTTCCTGCACTTGCCGAAATGCAGTTATTGGCAAAAGAGATGCGCAAACAATTACCTAAAGTAATTTCGCCTTGTTTAATTATGCATTCAGGCAATGATGATATCGCCAATATAGAAACTAATGCCAAATTAGTTGAAAAATCAGTATCAGGCTCAACAAAATTAGTGGTCTTAAATGATAGTTATCATTTAATTACTATTGACAGCCAACGCCGTGAAGTAATCAAAGAGTGTGCATCGTTCTTTGATAATATCGCAGAAGGAATAAAAGCATAATGTCACCATTAGTTATTATACTTTGGATTAGTAATATCTGTTTTGATACGCTAGGACAAGTCGCTTTTAAATTTGCAGCCATCGCGCCAAATAATCGCGATGGTTGGTACTACTGGCTAGATTTATCGAAAAATAAGTGGATTTGGGTTGGTGTTATATCTTATATTGCTGAATTTTTATTATGGTTAGCCTTTTTAACCTTAGTCCCTCTTTCTCAAGGCGTATTACTTGCTTCATTTAATATCATTACGATTATGTTAGTTGGTCGAATTATTTTTAAAGAATTACTAACTATTTATCGCTTAATTGGGATGCTATTAATTACAGCTGGTGTCATTTTTGTAGGAATGTCTTAATATGGCTAGATTTTATTTAATTGGATTTTCTGTATTGCTCTTTTTTGACACAATTGCGCAATGTAGTTTTAAATTAACGGCTATCGAAGCTCAACCATTAGAAATGAGTATTCAATGGTTAATCCGAGTATTTACCAATCCTTGGATTTATATTTCAATAGTAGGATATATTCTTACTTTCTTCACTTGGATGACATTATTAAAAAAAGCACCTGTAGGTCCTGCTTTTGCTGCATCACACTTTGAAATTGTGACAGTTATGATTGTTTCAATCTGGTTATTTCACGAACCGATTACATTATTCAAGTTAATAGGTGCAATATTAATTGTTTCAGGTATTCTCTTTTTAGCCCTAGCTGAAAATAAATTATCTAAACAAAATTTACACAATCATCAACATTAAATTCTGATCACAATAATGGGAAGGTAGGTAAGGCTTTATACCTAAAATACCTGCTTTCCTAAAACTTTTTTGCCAGTTTATACTGCTAATGCCTTTAATAAGGTTAAATTAAGTTGATGTTGTTCTCGTTGCCAATTGATAAGCTTATCTGGCGATATGGTAGGTTGTTTATCGAGCGAACTGAGTAAACGTTTGAACCAATTTGATGGCTGCCATATAGATAGCTCTCCCGTAATATCACTACCAATAATTCTAGGTTTTATTGATGATATAGTATCAAGAATATGATATGTTTGTAGCTTACCTTGATCCCAATTGGTATGAATTACATCTTCGCTCAATGCATCTTTATCAATCGATAAGTAAACGGGTTGTGCACTGTGATACTGTTCTGATAAAAAGCTCGCAATAAGATCATCTGGTGTTGCAAAATGTCGAAAAGCGTGTCCTAAACCAATTTTTTTTGCCCATGCAACATTGACCTCCAAGCTCCAATAAGTCAACTTTTTATGAAAAAGCGCTGACCATCTATTTTCCCAAAAATGAGAAAGCCCAATATCATGAGACGTAATACCAAGTACATGTACATGACTAACAAAAGGCAAACTTGCCACATAACTAACCCATGAGCCACAATGAATACCAAACAAATATCGCATATTGTCTGGATGATTATCAAAAATCACGACTTGAATTGGATTTTCGGCAGAATATTGTTTAGCTAGATTTTCAATCAGTAATAATGAAATATGGTGATAATCACCGCTACCCATTAATACCGTACCATGGTTTTCAGGTAAAGATTGCTGTAACACATTTTTAAATTGGTGAAATTTTTTCTTAGTACAACCAAAACGAATCGCATCTTGCCATTGGGTAAAATCAATCGTTTTAGCATGATAAATTTCACCAACACTTCTATCAAAATTGAGAATAATAGGACATGTCATGTTACTTTCTCCTTGTCACTTTCAAAATGACCAATGAATCTACGCAATACGGTTCTTAATAATGGGTTGCGAATATAGACAAGATGTTTAGTAAAGGTGAATTTTGCACCTAACGAAGCTTTTACTTCGGGATCAGTCCAACCTGCAATATAGTGACTAAAACCTTGCTGTAAAGCATATTCAAGATTAACAAACCAACTTACAAAATAGAGATTAAGTTCCCTTGCCTGCGGATAAACCATACCGATATATTTATCAACTAGCATATTATTAACAACAAAACAAATATTGAACCCCACCAACCTATCATTATAGTGATAAGTCACTATATGTGCATTTTGGGTTTTACATTGTAATAGTTGGGTGAAAAATGGTTTGGCCAATAAGTCAAAATGTATTTCACTTTGCTGATAAACATTAAGATACAATTGATAATACTCATCTAGAACAGTATCATTAAAAAAACAATCATCACCACTATGCAAAACATTAATATTTAATTTTTCACGTGATCTTAATTTTCTTCTAAAATTTTTACGTCGGCTATAAGAAAACTGTAAAAAAACCTCGTCCATATTTGCAAAATCAATCGGAACCCAAGCTAATGCCTGCCCTTCAACTTCGATAAAACCATTTTCTTTTAATGACGAAATAAAATCCATTGAATAATGGTTGTCTTTTTCGTTTAGTAAAGGAGACGCAACAGGAATATCTTTAACAATAAAAAAAGGATACTGCTTAGCATAAGCTGCTTTGAGGTGTTCAGCCAATTGATTCGCATCAACGTTATCAGTTAATAATGCATATTCCGAAACAGTAGCACCAACAAAACAAGTATGAGGTTGTAAATAACGCCGCCATTTATTATAAAAAGGAAGTTTCTGAACTTTATGCCTGAAATCATCATCTGCAGTAGTAAGAAGATCAAACTTAGCAGAAAAAATAGGCACACCATCTTCGCTCAGCCATGCTGAAAAATCTTGCGGAGGATGGGCTAAAAAATTGTCTATTAATTCATTAGGTTCTAACTGATTAAGGTATTTCATAAGGTAAATCTATGATTAGCTGTAACACATAATCCCGCCAATAGACATTGACGGGATTATGAAGATCAAACAATTAAAGTTCTTTTTTCGCTCGGGTAATTAACTGATCTAGAAGTTCAATACCTTGATCAATTTCCTGACGTGAAATGTGTAATGATGGTGCAAAAGTAATCACATTTTTATAGTAACCACCAATATCAAGCACTAATCCCATTTTGGTACCTTTCCAATCAAGATCACCTGACATACCAATATCAACCATTTTGTCAACTAAGGCTTTATTAGCCGTAAAGCCATCTTCTGTACAAATTTCTGCGCGAAGTGCCAAGCCTAAACCATCAACTTCACCAATTTCTTTATGTTTCTTCTCAAGTGTTTTTAAACCCTCAAGGAAATAAGCACCACTATCCATTACCATTTTTTCGTAATCTGTTTCAGAAGTCATTTTTAATACTTCAAGACCAACAGCTGTACCTAATGGATTTGATGCAAAAGTTGAGTGGGTTGAGCCAACTGGGAATACTTGAGGATTGATTAATTCTTCACGCGCCCATAAACCACCTAGTGGATTAAGACCATTAGTTAATGCTTTAGCAAAAACAACAACATCAGGTTTAACATCAAAGTGTTCAATTGACCAAAGTTTACCTGTACGATAAAAGCCCATTTGGATTTCATCAACCACCAATAAAATACCATACTGATCTAAAACTTTTTTAAGTCCTTTAAAGTAATTACGAGGAGGAACAATATAACCACCTGTTGCCTGTAAAGGTTCAGCATAGAACGCTGCATATTCAGCTTGCCCAACTTTTGGATCCCAAACACCGTGGTATTCAGTTTCAAATAAACGCGCAAATTCTGCGACTAGATGTTCACCATACTCCTCCGCTGTCATGCCTTTTGGACGACGGAAAGGATATGGGAATGGAACAAACATAGCACGATCACCAAAATGACCATAGCGACGACGATAACGATAACTTGATGTAATTGATGAAGCACCTAGAGTTCGGCCATGGTATCCACCTTGGAAAGCGAACATTAATGATTTACCACCAGTAGCATTACGAACAACTTTTAAAGAGTCTTCAATACACTGTGAACCACCTACATTGAAATGTACCCGCCCTTCATAACCAAATCGCTTTTCCATACCTTGAGCAATAGTTTTAGCTAATTCAATTTTAGTTGGGTGTAAATATTGGCTAGCACATTGTGGTAAGGTATCAATTTGCTTTTTAAGAACATTATTTAAACGCTCATTGGCATAACCGAAGTTACATGCAGAATACCACATTTGCAGATCAAGGAAAGCTTTGCCTTCTTTGTCATACATATAACTACCTTCACAACCATCAAAAATTTTTGGTGGTTCTACATAATGCACTGTATCACCGAAAGAACAATATTTTGCCTCATCTGCTAACAAAGTAGCATCATCAGGACGGCTATTAATCATTTCTAAAGTTGGTTTACTCATAAGTTGTCTCACTAATTGATATTCAAACATGATAAAATGTGGCATTATTATTCAGGAAATTTGTTTGTTACAATGTACAATTAATGTATAGATTGTGTGACGACAAAACTAACCATCAATAAGATATAAAATTAGTATAAATAACGACAGGTGATCACCTTTTATATATGGGTATGAAAAATGAAAAAAACATTTTGTACACTATCTATTTTATCAATAATAACTTTAGGAGTTACCCAAATTGCATTAGCTGACACTACCTCTATCGGGGTTGGTGTGGGTCGGACTAATTCACCGTATAAAAGTTATAGTGCTAATTATTACCCTATTCCTCATATTGATTATGATAATGGTCTGTTTTTTATCGATGACTTGTCAGCTGGTATTTATGCTTATAATCAGGACAATCAAAGCGTGTCTATTGGCGCACGTTATTTATCTAACGAATTTAAGCCACATGATTCAGATAACCACCAATTAAGACTACTTGATAGCCGCCATTCAACATTACTTGCAGAAATCGAGTATTCTATTGATACCAATTGGGGAAGTTTTTCCAGTAGTGTAGGAACTGATGTATTAAATGAAAGTAATAGTATTTTAGTAAATGCTGATTATACCATTCCTTACATGCAAGGCAATTTGATTGTTGCGCCCACCATCGGTATAAATTGGGCTAATAATAAGCACAATGATTATTATTATGGTGTTTCACATAAAGAAACCTCTCGTTCAGGATTACGATACTTTAATGCTGATGCGTCATTGACACCTTATGCTGAATTAGCTGCACAATATTCATTAACCCCAAATATTGCGACATTTGGTGGTGTTCATATTGACAAATTAACTGGTGATGTGGCAGATAGCCCAATGGTGGACAATAGCACGGTAACCTCGATTTATATGGGCGTATCTTATAGCTTCTGATAAATATACATTTATACTCAATAACCAAATAATGACAGCTTATTATTCTCTATAAGCTGTTACTTATTTAAACAATGATAACCCTTTATCACAAAATGCAGGAAATAGAAAAGTATGCTTTGGTTTAAAAATGCCATAATTTACCAACTTAATAGCGACACGTTACTTAATAAAGATCCAATAGAAAAAGCGCTAAAGTCTCACCCTTTTACTCCATGTGGTAATTTAGACACCACAAAAATGGGTTGGGTTTCGCCTTATCATGATAATAACCAAGATGATTTTATAGTTGATATGCAAGGGCATTTATTATTACGGTTCAAAAAAGAAACAAAAATATTACCAGCACCCGTAATAAAACAAGCTTTATTAGAAAAAATCGATAAACAAGAACAAGCACTAAGCAGAAAACTAACTAAAAACGAAAAGGCGACTTTAAAAGATGAAGTTATGATAGATCTAATGCCAAGGGCTTTTAGTAAATATAATCATTATTGGTTATGGTTAGATACGCATAATAAACGCATTATTGTTGACTGTAGTAGCTTTAAACAATCAGAAGATATCTTAGCGATTTTACGTAAAGAGCTTGGCTCACTCGCTTTAACCCCTTTATCGATTGATAAACCACTTGAACAGGTTATGACCTCATGGGCTAAGGAAAACCTAAAATTCCCACCATTTTTATTAGGCGATCAAGCCGAACTAAAAGATCCTCTTGAAGGAAATGGAATTATTAGCTGTAAAAATCAAGAAATCACCAGTGATGAAATGCGTGTCCATTTCGATTCAGGGAAATGGATCACTAAAATTAAAATTATTGATGAAAGAGGCGTTAGCTTTATTGTTAATAGTGACTTAACATTTAAACGAATTAAGTTTGATTCTGCTATTTTGGATGAAAACGAAGATATCGGTTCAGATGAATTTAATAAGCGATTAGAAGCTGACTTTTTTATTATGGCTAATGCATTAGCAAATACTATTAATGACTTTTACATAACAATTAACAAAATTATTTGATAAAATTATCTAAATTTTTTTTATTGTAACTGCAATAACTATAGATTTGCCTATTATCTATGCTATACTTGACAACAGATTATGGGTAACATAATTATATAAAAATAAGTATTGTTCTTTTTAATTTAAATGAATTTTAAACAATAAAAGAAACTAAACATCGTCTATAACAACATATAAGTTGAGGCAATAAAATGAAAAAAACTACTCTAGCTCTAGCAATCGCAGTTGCAAGTTTAACAGCTACTGCAGCTAACGCAGCATACGAAGACAACACTTTTTATACAGGTGCTAAATTAGGTTGGTCAGAGCTTTATCGATTAGATGCACATAAAGTTCGTGGCTTTGATAAAGATGAAGTTGGTATTAAAACTTCAAATCGTAGCAATGTTGCTGGTGGCGCTTTCCTTGGCTTCCAAGCAAACCCATATTTAGCATTTGAGTTAGGTTATGATTGGTTAGGTTCTGCTAAATATAAAAGAACTTGGACTGATGATAAGACTAAAGCGGGTAATAGTAAACTTTCTGCACAAGGCGTTTCATTAACCGGTAAATTAAGCTACCCTATCATTGGCGATCTAGATATTTATGGTCGTGCTGGAGGCATGGTTACTATTGCTAAATGGAAGAATGATATTAAAGAAAGATACGGACGTGGTGGCACAAAAACTGACCTATCTCCAGTTTATGCATTAGGTCTTGACTATCGTTTAGACGAAGACTTCTCTACTCGTTTAGAATACCAATATGTTCAACATATTCATACTAAAAGCAAAGCAACTCCAGACGCAGGTACTGTAAGCTTGGGTATTACTTATCGTTTAGGTTCACCAGCTACTCCAGCACCAGTTGAATTAAAAACTGAAGTAAACCGCTATGTATTAAATGAAGATGTGCTATTTGCTTATGCGAAAGCTGACTTAAAAGAAGAAGGTCGCCAAGCATTAGACAACTTACTAACAAATCTTGTTAAACTTAACCCAACTGAAAGCGCTATCGTAGTAATTGGTCATACTGACCGTATCGGTTCAGTTAGTTATAACCAAAAACTATCAGAACAACGTGCTAACTCAGTAATGAAATATTTAATTGCTAAAGGTGTTCCTTCTAACCTAATTAGTGCTCGTGGTGTGGGTAAATCTCAACCAGTTACTGGTACAAAATGTAATGCTCTTCGTGGTGCTAGCTTAAAAGCTTGTTTAGCTCCAGATCGTCGTGTTGAAATTGAAGTTAAAGCACTTAACGAGAAAGAAGTTCAAGTAACTAATGAAACAAATTAATTTTTTGTTATTTAGATACTTCATTAAGACCCGGTTATAAGCCGGGTTTTTCTTATTTTTATTGTTAACAACTAAATTAAATATTACCTTAGATCTACAAATTATCCACAAAAAAGATTATAATACTTCACGATATTGTTAGTAAGCAAAGTTAAAGGAGTTGCCGTGCCTACCGCTATTTGGCAAGATTGCCTTTCTCAATTACAAGAAGAAATCCCCACAACAGAATTCAACTTATGGATTCGCCCGTTGCAAGCGGAAATGGTTGATAATAAACTCTATATCTATGCGCCCAATAGATTTGTCCTAGATTGGGTAAGAAATAAATATTTAACTACTATTTCTCAACTATTAAATAAACTAATTAATGACGATTCTCTAAAATTATTTCTTGAAGTTGGTTCAACCGTATCCGCAGATAAAAAAGAACAAAATAACCAAAAGAAAGCAGAGGTTGTTCCTGCATGGAAAACAACAAAAGAAACCAATAATAATCATGTGTATCATTCAGGTATTAACCATAAGCACACTTTTAATAGTTTTGTTGAGGGTAAATCAAACCAACTTGCTGTTGCGGCTGCAAAACAAGTAGCTGAAAATCCAGGAAAAGCTTATAATCCACTATTCTTATATGGTTCCACCGGTTTAGGTAAAACGCATTTATTACATGCAGTTGGCAATCAAATAATGGCAAAAAAAGCCAACGCCAAAGTTGTTTACATGCATTCCGAGCGCTTTGTGCAAGACATGGTCAAAGCACTACAAAATAACGCTATCGAAGAATTTAAAAATTACTACCGTTCTGTTGATGCTTTACTTATCGATGACATTCAGTTTTTTGCAAATAAAGAGCGATCTCAAGAAGAATTTTTCCATACCTTTAACTCTTTATTAGAAGGTAATCAGCAAATTATTTTAACGTCAGATCGCTATCCTAAAGAAATTAATGGCGTTGAAGACCGACTAAAATCACGTTTTGGTTGGGGACTAACCATTGCAATTGAGCCACCAGAACTAGAAACACGGGTTGCAATTTTAATGAAAAAAGCCGAGGAAAATCATATTAAATTACCTGAAGAAGTCGCTTTTTTTATTGCTAAACGATTACGCTCTAATGTTCGTGAATTAGAAGGTGCTCTTAATCGGGTTATCGCTAATGCTAATTTTACTGGTAAGGCCATTACCATTGATTTTGTTAAAGATGCCTTAAAAGATTTACTCGCTTTACAAGAAAAACTTGTCACCATTGAAAATATACAAAAGACAGTTGCCGAATATTATAAAATTAAAGTATCAGATTTACTTTCTAAACGTCGTTCTCGTTCTGTGGCAAGACCACGGCAAGTAGCAATGGCGCTTGCCAAAGAGCTCACCAATAAAAGCCTACCTGAAATCGGTGACGGCTTTGGTGGAAGAGATCACACGACTGTATTACATGCATGTAGAAAGATCGCAGAGTTAAAAGAAGAAAGTAATAACATTAAAGAAGATTACTCCAATTTAATTCGAACATTATCAACTTAAAAAGAATCAATACTATGAAATTTATTATAGATCGTGAAAAACTAATAAAGCCATTACAACTTGTAAGTGCACCATTAAGTAGTCGCCCTACACTACCAATTTTGGGGAATTTATTATTACAAGTGAGTGATAACACGCTATCGATGACAGGAACTGATCTTGAAATAGAGATGATATCTCATCTACCATTAGTTGAACCGAGTGAACCAGGTGCAACAACCGTGCCAGCAAGAAAGTTTCTTGATATCTGTCGAAACTTACCTAATGATGCCAAAATTTCGATAAGCGTTGACGATAACCGATTGATGATTCAATCAGGACGTAGTAAATTTTCATTATCAACACTACCAGCTACCGATTTTCCAAATTTAGAAAATTGGCAAAGTGATGTTGAACTTTCAGTTCCACAAAAAACCATTAAACGCCTTATTGATGCGGTACAATTTTCAATGGCGAATCAAGACGTAAGATATTACCTAAATGGCATGTTATTTGAAATTGAAGATGGTTTACTAAAATCAGTTGCAACAGATGGACATCGATTAGCTTTATGCTCACAACCTATTGAACAAGATACTAAAACTAATCATTCTGTCATTTTACCAAGAAAAGGGGTACTAGAGCTTGCAAAACTGGTTAGTGATAACGAAGAATTAATCAATATGCAAATTGGTAATAATAACTTACGGGTTAATCTTGGTGATTTCACTTTCACATCAAAACTCATTGATGGAAGATTCCCTGACTACAAACGAGTATTGCCACGCAACCCAGATAAACCACTTGAAGTATCTTGCGAAGAACTCAGAAACGCCCTATCAAGAGTTGCGATCTTATCTAATGAAAAATTCCGTGGTATTCGACTTTATGTCCATAACAATCAAATAAAGATTACAGCAAACAACCCAGAACAAGAAGAAGCAGAAGAAGTTATTGACGTAAAATATGAATCCGCAGAGCTTGAAATTGGCTTCAATGTAACCTATCTACTTGATATATTAAATACATTGAAATGTGATAGCGTACAACTATTATTAACCGATGCAACATCAAGTGTACAAATAGAAGATATCAATAATCAAACAGCAACTTATGTTGTTATGCCAATGCGCTTATAATCCAATCTTACTTAATATTCCGGCTTCGTCCGGAATAATTTAAAGCATATGACTCTTTCAAAAATCAAAGTTCATCATTTTCGTAATATTAGTTATGCACAGCTAACTTTATCGCCACATTTCAACTTCATTGTTGGCGATAACGGGAGTGGAAAAACGAGCTTACTTGAAGCTATTTATATGCTTGGTCATGGTCGTGCATTTAGACACACTCAATCTAATCGAATTATTCAACACGAACAGCCAGAACTAGTATTATTCAGCGAACTAAACACAGCCAATCAACAAAATCACTCAATTGGGCTTGCTAAATCGCGTAATAATGATAATAAAATCAGAATAGATGGAGATGAAGGTTATCGATTAACCGATTTAGCCAAATTATTACCCATTCAACTAATCACACCTGAAGGATTTGATTTATTGACTGGTGGACCTAAATATCGCCGAGCATTTATTGATTGGGGATGTTTTCATCATCACCCTGAATTTGTTCATTTATGGAATAATTTAAAGCGTTTATTTAAACAACGCAATGCATTATTAAAGCAATCCCATAGTTATAATCAATTATTACCTTGGGACAAAGAACTTGCACCCATCGCTGAAAAAATTAGCCACATTAGAGAAAACTACTCACAACATATTTTTCCTGAAATTATACAAACTTGCCATGATTTTTTACCCGAATACCAACTTAATTGCCAATATTACCAAGGTTGGGAGCATGGTACTGATTATGCTGAAATATTACGCAAACAGTATGAACGAGACAAACTCCTTAACTACACATCAGCCGGACCACATAAAGCAGATATTCGATTACGTGTTGATAACATTCCAGTTGAAGATCTGTTATCACGTGGTCAATTAAAATTATTAATGTGCGCATTACGTTTATCTCAAGGTGAATATTACTCTAAGCAAAATACCCAAGCTTGTATCTACCTACTTGATGATTTTGCATCTGAATTAGATAACAATAAACGCGAATTGTTAGCCAAACGTTTAAAACAAGCTAATTCACAAGTATTCATAACTGCAGTTAACCAATCGCAAATTACCCATATGATCGATGAAAATGATAAGATTTTTCACATAAAATCTGGTATAATTTCGTAAATATACAGAACGATATAAACAATCAAAAAAGTCGAGAAATCCATGTCCAATTCTTATGATTCTTCTAGCATTAAAGTACTCAAAGGGCTTGATGCTGTCCGTAAACGTCCAGGTATGTATATTGGTGATACTGATGATGGTACAGGACTTCACCATATGGTTTTTGAAGTTGTTGATAATGCCATAGATGAAGCATTAGCTGGATATTGTCACCATATTGAAGTAACAATCCACCCTGATAATTCTGTTTCTGTACGTGACGATGGTCGCGGTATTCCAACAGGTATTCATGAAGAAGAAGGTATTTCAGCAGCAGAAGTTATCATGACCGTATTGCATGCTGGCGGTAAATTTGATGATAATTCTTACAAAGTATCTGGTGGTTTGCATGGTGTAGGTGTTTCAGTTGTTAACGCCTTATCAGATAAATTAGAATTAGTTATTTATCGTGATGGAAAAATCCACCAACAAGTTTATAACTTAGGTGTACCGCAAGAGCCACTAAAAGTAATTGGCGAAACATCTGAATCTGGCACCTATGTACGCTTCTGGCCAAGCCCAGAAACATTTACCAATATTGAGTTTGTCTACGAAATATTAGCAAAACGACTACGAGAATTATCATTCTTAAACTCAGGCGTATCAATAAGATTACTTGATGAGCGCACAGGCAAAAATGAACATTACCACTACGAAGGTGGCATTCAAGCGTTTGTTGAATACTTAAACAAAAATAAAAATCCTATTCATCCTAAAATATTTTACTTCAGCACAGAAAAAGACGGTATTGGTGTTGAAGTAGCACTACAATGGAACGATGGTTACCAAGAAAACATCTATTGCTTTACTAACAACATTCCACAACGAGATGGCGGTACTCACTTGGCGGGTTTCCGTGGAGCAATGACGCGCACATTAAACAACTATATGGAAGCTGAAGGATACAGCAAAAAAGCCAAAATCAGCGCCACGGGTGATGATGCTCGTGAGGGTTTAATTGCGGTAGTATCAGTTAAAGTACCTGACCCAAAATTCTCATCACAAACCAAAGACAAATTGGTATCATCAGAAGTAAAATCCGCCGTTGAATCCGTAATGGGCGAAAAGTTAACAGAATATCTACTTGAAAACCCAAGTGATGCCAAAATTGTTGTCGGAAAAATCATCGATGCTGCAAGAGCACGAGAAGCCGCCCGTAAAGCGCGCGAAATGACACGTCGAAAAGGCGCCTTAGACTTAGGCGGATTACCAGGTAAACTTGCTGATTGCCAAGAAAAAGACCCAGCTTTATCTGAATTATACTTAGTGGAAGGGGACTCTGCGGGGGGGTCAGCAAAACAGGGACGCAACCGCAAAAATCAAGCAATCTTACCGCTTAAAGGTAAAATTTTAAATGTTGAAAAAGCCCGTTTTGACAAAATGCTCTCATCTCAAGAAGTCGGAACACTAATTACCGCATTAGGTTGTGGAATTGGCCGTGATGAATATAACCCAGACAAAATGCGTTACCACAGCATTATTATCATGACCGATGCCGACGTTGATGGCTCGCATATTCGAACATTATTATTAACATTCTTCTACCGACAAATGCCAGAAATCATTGAGCGAGGTTATGTTTATATTGCACAGCCACCTTTATACAAAGTCAAAAAAGGCAAGCAAGAACAATATATCAAAGATGATGAGGCAATGACGCAATTTCAAATTGCCTTAGCGCTTGAAGATGCATCGTTACATGTCAATGACCATGCTCCTGCACTTGCAGGCGAAGCATTAGAAAAACTAATTGCTGAATATCAAAAAGTCGAAAAACTTATTACAAAAATGGAACGTCGCTATCCAAAAGCGTTGCTATCGGAATTAGTTTATCATAATGTATTAAACGAAAGTATTTTACAAAACCAACAACAAGCCGAAAATTGGGCAAAAACCCTTGTTGAAAAACTATCAAATAAAGAACAACATGGTAGCAGCTACCTTTATTCAGCTGAATATAATGAAAAAGCACAACTATATGTGCCAATCATTAAAGTAAAAACTCATGGTGTAGATACTCATTATCCATTAGATCAAGTATTCATCCATAGTAATGAATACCGTAATATCTGCCACCTTGGTGCACAATTAAAAGATCTACTTGAAGACAGCGCCTTTATTCAACGTGGAGAACGCAAACAACCCGTAGAATCTTTTGATGAAGCTGTTGATTGGTTAATTAAAGAATCACGTCGTGGATTAACTATTCAGCGTTATAAAGGACTAGGTGAAATGAACCCAGAACAGTTATGGGAAACCACAATGGATCCAACCAGTCGTCGCATGTTGCAAGTCACCATAAAAGATGCAATTGAAGCGGATCAATTATTTACCACATTAATGGGGGATGAAGTTGAACCACGCCGACTATTTATTGAAGAAAATGCCCTTAAAGCGGCGAATTTAGATTTTTAAATATTGTCGTGATAAAAAGTAAAAAAATCAGACATAATGTCTGATTTTTTTTGTGCAAAGGAATTAGGCGTTGTTTTTTACTCTAAAATTGCTCAGGTAGACCATTGATTTTATTAAATTTTTTATTTTTAAATGAAATCAAACAATTATAGGCTAGCTATTTTTTTATTACGTTGAATTTGGCTTTTTAAGGAAAGCGTTTTTGTTATTTGATAATAGCTATTAATAACAACTTGTTAATAACAACCAGTTAATAGCAAAAGCGCAAGCTTTTAAGGCGTATCGGTCGAGGTGCTATTTTGGTTTTCTGCCATTAAAGCTCAAGGCTCACAAACTTTGCCTGCTCAGCGCCCCAACACTTGCGCTGGGGCTTTATTCTTTTTTATATTTTCCTCTCTGGCACCATAACCACCTTCCGCGCCCTAAGGATTAAGAACTAAACGCTAAAAACTAAGGTGTGGTGCAAACAGCACCGAAGGCGTAGGAAGAAGCGCCAGTGCCGCCGACGGAGCCGCCGGACGAGGGAACAAAGAAGCCATTGCTACCGATCGTGTCGCTTGTCCAACAGGTGTTATTGAAGAAGCCCGCACCAATATAGTTGCGCAAGTAGCCCCACTCCGTGAAAAAACCTGCTCCTATATGACGCATGTAACCATTACCACTAGACGACGGCGTGGCACCTACTGCACCAGTACAAGGAGCGTAACTATTCATGCCCCAACCAGAACAAACCGCATTGGTTAAATCCCTTACCCGTGACAAACGATAACCCAAACTATTACACCATGTGCTTTGATTAGAAAGGCTATCTCCTCGAATTCCCCGATCAACGAACCACTGCCTCAACACAAATCCATAACGAACCTCATTACCTTGACTATCCCTACCAACCAACTCAAATGTCTGTGGCAAAGAAGGACGTCTAAGTGGACTTGGATTATCTGAATTCATCTGAGTACTATCAGCTTTAGGACCATTCAATGTTACCCGCGTGTTTGAGTAAACCCAATTCACCGTTGCTGTTATATCACCACTACCACCATATGTGGTAACAGACCAACTCAACTGACTTGCATCTATCCCAACTATATCCAAATCAAAATACAATCTATCTGCACCTGTTGTTGGAAAATTTAAACCGTAAGATGATGGATTTGTTGACTGAACTAAAAAACCCTTTGCTGGATTCCACATGCTAGGTGGACCTGCATAATCGCCTGTACCGTTATTTAGATTTGGCCTGACCGCACAAATAACGGGCTGTGACGGTAAAGTGATATAATACTCCGCTGTTCCTCCACTAAAAGTACTACTTCTTGGCTCACCATACTGCGTAGCTAAATTCCCTCCAGTACTACTTAAAGTTACCTTATAAGGTGCATTACATATATCTAATGCATCACTACGATTAATGGTATTGCCATCTTTATCCGTTATTGATAACGATATACTTCCTGATGCAGTAATTTCACTTGCTCCCTGTCCATCTCCATCATCGTCTCTCCATTTACCTTGTGTCACTAAATCATTTATATTTATTGAGTCGCTTGATGGCGGGACTATCATTTCAATATCAGCCAAGGTATCCCCTACATTAGATAACTCGATTGGCGAGGTTGGTGATGAAGGATTATCTTGCGGTGCGAATGTTCGACCATCCGATAACTTAATACCTAATAAATCCTCTGTTTTAGTCACTTTAGTAACACCGCCATCAAAGGTTAAATAAGGTGCAGTACCCTGAATGTAATTAAAAGTAGTAGCCGATAATGCCTGCGATTCTAAGGAGTACGGCAATAACAACAACGGCGCTAATGCCAATGGGATTTTTAAAGATAGTTTTGTGGATAATTTCGATGATATAAATGAGTTTCGTGCAAAAACTCGTCGAATAGGATTATTTGATAAATTTAAGACATAAGTTTGCCGGTGCTTGTACCTAGAATGATAATGCATTATGGTTTACCTATTAATTAATTATTTATTTTATTTAGATTTTTATAATTATTTGCTTATTTAATAAGCTTGTTTTCCTATAACGGCGAAAGTATAACCATTTATAAAATAGTTGGCTAGTTTTTTAGCGGAATTTTTTGTAAAGAAATGTAAATATAAAAACGATTTGTCTTTATAGATAGGTGAATTTTCTAATTAAAATAAGCTGTTAGTTTTATAATTTTTTGTATTTTGCGGAATGATTAATATTGCTGATAACATCTAAAACACAAACACGCCCAACAACCTAGTTTAGCGTACTAGCTTTACTTCGTTATCGGCATATTTTGATGCTGTGATAAGGCTGGCTGATTAACATTGTAGTGCTATAAGCGTGTTTCTTGCTCTAAAATTGTTCAGGTAAACTATTGATTTTATTTAAATTTTTATTTTTAAATAAACCTAACGGTTATTGCAGGCTTAGAGGGGGCAGTGTATTGGTTTCGGATGTTGTCACTGATGTTAATTATTTCCACAAAAGGTCAAAACATTCGAAACCTAGCTAACCTAAATCAAAAATTAAAGCGTTTTTAACCAAGCTTTAACATCGCTACCTAAGCTTTTATGTCGCATTGCGTATTGTACAAATGTTTGTACATAGCCAAGTTTATTACCGCAGTCATGACTACGACCTTTTATGCAATAGGCATCAACACGATCTTCTTTAAGTAACATGGCAATTGCGTCGGTCAATTGAATTTCGCCGCCAGCACCTAATGGAGTTTTGGCAAGTAGAGGCCAGATTTTTTCAGATAGAACATAACGTCCAACAACGGATTGGTTTGATGGTGCTTCTTCAACTGATGGTTTTTCAACTACGCTGTACATTTGTGCAACATTACCCGCAGATAGCTCTTGACCACGACAATCAACAATACCGTAAGAAGAAACTAATTCTTTTGGCACGGGCTCTACCATGATTTGGCTATGTTTGGTTTCATGGTAATTTTTGATCATTGCAGCTAAATTATCGTTGGTAAGGTCACTTTCGTATTCATCGATAATCACATCAGGTAAAACAACAGCAAATGGTTCATCACCAACTAAAGGATAAGCACATAATACCGCATGACCAAGCCCTTTTGCCAAACCTTGGCGGACGCTAGTTATGGTAACATTTTTAGGTAAAATGCCTTGTACTTCTTGCAATAATTGACGTTTAACACGCGCCTCTAACATGGCTTCTAATTCAAAACTGGTATCGAAATGGTTTTCAATTGAGTTTTTTGATGAGTGCGTAACAAATATAATTTCAGTTATGCCTGCGGCAATACACTCTTTAACTACATATTGAATAAGTGGCTTGTCAACAACGGGGAGCATCTCTTTTGGAATAGCTTTAGTTGCTGGTAACATACGAGTACCCAAACCGGCAACAGGGATAACCGCTTTTGTTACTTTTCCATTTACTGAATTGTCTAAATTTGATGTCATTTTATTTCCTTAAAACAAATTAACTAATTATGTCGCTATGAGTAACTTCACTATGGCGACCATTAACAAATGTATTTTTGACTCGAACTGACTTTAACACATAAGCAATCCAAATACTGGTATAAATGATTGCTATCACAATATCTTTTATAAAAGAAAACTCAAATTTAACTTCAAATGGTAACACGATAAAAAGATACCAACATCTTTGAATTAGCTTAAAAACAATAAAACTGCTACTAAATATAATAAAAAAGTTAGGAAATTTATAACTTTTAGTAAAATATAAAAATATAATATAAGCGTTTAAAAGCAATAATAAACAATTTAGACCCATGTCACCTAAAATAAACAGACCCAAATGAATTGTGTGCATTTTCGAGTAGGGATCCAATAATTGTGTCCATACGTCGATAAAATCAATCGCATTTAGTCTAGAAAAGGTAACATATCCAATAAAAATAAAACAAAAAAATAATTCAATACCAACTAAAATTAGCCAACCGCCTAATCCTTTAAGTTCTTTTTCCTTGATCATTTTTGTACCTGTTTAATAATCGATAAATCGTTAGATTCAATTAGCAAAGGATTATCTCTGTCTTTAGCTAAAGAATCAATAGCGATATAAACGATTTGGCAATTTTGTAACACGGCTTGTCTTATACTACAAATTTATCCCCTGTTAAATTTGTGTATTTACCTATTTTTTGAACGACTCTAATTAATAAAAACAAGGTAAATATAAAATAGACAAACAAAAACTAAGAAAATGGCAACAGGACTGGATAAAAGCATAAAAATGTAGAAAGACTTAGGAAAACAAGCATTCTATCTGAGTATTTTTAGCCAATTCAGCGCTTACTCAAAAGATTTTTTATTTCAAAAAAGCGCTTTTGCTATCTAATCACAAAAGCGCAGCTTTATTGGTTTAACACTCATCTTATGATAGGGTAGCTTTCTATTAGGATTAATGGCTAAAAACTAAGGTGTAACACAAATCACATATAGAGAAGCAGGATAATCATAGCCGCCTATATCACCAAAGCGTGGCCACACAATGAGCTGGTACCTGTGGCCATCACTTTCGTCACTCGTCCAGTGAAACCCTTCTCTAAATCCTGCGCCATAAACTGAGAGTACCCCCCACTCTGCAATAAACCCCGCGCCTATTCGACGCTGATAATAATTACCATTTGAGGACGGCGTAGCGCCAACAGCGCCTTTACACCAAGGTCCTGAGTTAAAATTGAAACAAACTGCGTTAGTGACATCTTTTACTTTAATAAGTCGATAACCTAAACTACTACACCAACTTACTTGATTAGGAAGAGTTTCGAGTTTATTAGGCCCTCCACTGACAAACCATTTCTGCAAAACAAATCCATATTTTACAACTTCACTACCTGAACTATCCCTACCCACTAGCTCAAATGTCTGTGGTAAATTTGGCACAGTAATTTTACCTGGATCTGTTGACTGTTTCTGACTATTATTTGCCATTGGCCCGGTTAACTTAACACGTGCTACAACTTTTCCTTTATCGGCAGGAGTAGTCATCCACCACTCATCAGCAACAACACTCGTCACTGTTGCTGTTATTCCCTCATGTGTGACAGGTTCCCATATCAATTCCCCTTCATATCCGTCTATCAATAAATCAAAATATAACCCATCAGCACCCGTTGTCGGAAAATTTTGACTGTATAACATCGGGTTAATTTGAACTAAGAATCCCTTATATGGATTCCATATTTCAGCTGGACCTGCCAGATAGTCGCTATCGTGAAAATCGTCAAGAACCCCACCGCCAAATCGTAGACTCGGCCTTGCGTAATTGATAACTGGCGACGGAATAATTATTGCATCACTACGATTACCCGATCGTTCAATTTTACTTATTGATGCCTGTAAATTCCATGAAGACGACAATAATAATGCTAATACTAGCACGGCTTTTTGAGATAATTTCGGCAATAATGCCGATAATAATTTAAGTGATAACTTCGAGAATATAAACGAGGAAAGCGTAAAAAATTGCCTAAGGGCGTTATTTGATAAATTTAAGAGATAGGTTTGCCAGTGTTGGTGTTTGGTGTTTGGTGTTTAAAATTATACAACATAATATTCCGCCTGTCAATTAATCATTTGTTTTATTTGGTTTTTTATTAGTTCACTAAGTGAACTGAATTGGTTTTGATTATAACTATAAAAAAAATACTTGGCTAGTTTTTGCGTTTTTTTAGGATTGCTAATAACCTTCTGATTTATCAAAAGGATTATTTCAAGTATATGCTAGGTGATGTATTTAATAAAAATTCGATAGGTTTGAATATTGGCAATTTTCCATAATTAAAGGTGCAATTCGTAAATTTAACGAACCGCACCCAACAAGTAAAAATATAAAATACAAAATATTTTACTCTAAAAATAGTTAAAAAATGGATATTTTGCTAGACATAGATAACCTTAGTTACATTTTATCACTCACTTTTTCGGCTGTATGTGAAATGGCTTTTCCACCTGATTCGACATCTTGACCAACACCTTTTACGGTGTTACATCCAACAACTAAAGTCGCCATTGCTATACCTAATATTAACATTAACATTTTATGGAACATAAAAATACACTCCTTTATTAACATGATTGTTTTAGTGCAGCAAATGCTTCTGCCACACGTTCGATATTATGGTGATTTAAACCCGCTACACACATTCTTCCGCTACCCACCAAATAAATAGCAAAATTATCTTTTAATTGTGTAACTTGCTCTTTACTAAAACCGGTATAACTAAACATGCCCTGCTGTTTTACTAAATAATCAAAATGACAATCAGGTGCCGCTTTTTTTAATAATTCAACTAGAGTTGATCGCATGGTTACGATGCGCGTTCTCATGGAGTCGACTTCTTTTAACCATTGCGCTTTAAGTTCTGAATTATTTAAAACATAACTCACTAACTGCACGCCATATGCCGCTGGGGTTGAATAATTTTGGCGAACCGTTGCTTGTAACTGTCCTAACACACGGTTAGCGATCTGGCTGTTATCACATAAAACGGATAATCCTCCCACTCGTTCACCATAAAGTGAAAATGTTTTCGAAAATGAGTTACTAACAAATCCACACAATCCTGCATCTGCCATTTTTCGAATCGCATAAACGTCTTGTTCAATACCATTGCCAAAGCCTTGATAAGCAATATCCATAAATGGAATGAGATCTCGTGCTTGTAAAACTGCTATTACTTTATCCCACTGTGCTTGCGTTAGATCAGCGCCAGTTGGGTTATGGCAACAAGGGTGTAGTAAGACTATGCTTTTAGCTGGTAGTTGATTTAATGTTTCAAGCATTGCTTCAAATTTTACGCCACATGTTTGTTCATCAAAGTAAGGATATTGGTTTACTTTAAAACCTGCACCATTAAAAATGGCGATGTGATTTTCCCAAGTTGGATCGCTGACCCATACTTGTGAATTTGGGAAATAGCGAAATAAAAAATCAGCACCTATTTTAAGAGCCCCCGATCCGCCTAAGGTTTGTATCGTTGCGATACGTTTATCTTTAGAGGCCGAATGATCTTCACCAAATAATAAAGATTGGATCGCTTGGCAATAAGCTGGTAGGCCACTCATGGGTAAATACAATTGAGCATCTTGGTTGTGATGATAGATATAATCACGCGCCGTTTTAATACATTGTAATTGAGGCACTATGCTATTTTCATCATAATAATAACCAATACTTAAATTTATTTTGTTGTCTCGACTATCATTAATAAATTCAGTTACTAGTGATAAGATGGGGTCCCCTGGGTACGGCTCTACTTTTTCAAACATTTTTACAATCCAATTGGTACAAATAATAATAATAAATAATTGTAGATTATTGCACCAACTCTATTGGCGATCAATCATTAAATAATAGTTTAATAGCAAATAATTAAGTTGATTTTTGGTTGGAAAATTGCCGTTTTTTAATAAGATGAATAAAGAACAAAATAACCCAAAAAGTCATGTTTTTATATTAATTTTATACTGAAACACATAGTTACCTGAAACTTTTTGACAAAAATTAGCACCCATTGGTGCTAATCTGATAAGCAAATTTATTTAGCGGCAATAACTTCGATTTCGACTTTGGCATCTTTGGGAATTCGAGCTACTTGTACGCAAGAACGTGCAGGGAAAGATGCATTATTTTCAATAAAAAAGGCTTCGTATACTGCATTTACCGTAGCAAAGTCATTGATATCGGATAAGAAAATAGTCGTTTTAACGATATTACTTACTTGATAGCCAGCCGCAGTGATGATCGCTTTAACATTCGCTAAACTCTGTTTGGCTTGCTCTTTAACACAAGTTGGCATTTCACCAGTTGTTGGATCTAATGGAATTTGTCCTGAGGCAAATAACATATTACCTAAATCTACTGCTTGAACATAAGGCCCAATAGCTGCTGGCGCTTTATCAGTACTAATTACTTTTGCCATGTCCGATTTTCTCCTTTTTAGTCTAAACTATTCTGTTTTGTAATTATTAATAATCGTCTTTTTCTCTTTCCTCATTTCAACAGGAACACAATTTTGTGTCAAGTCAGTGCAAAATTATGATCGTGGGACTTATTGAAATTTTCTGATATGATAATGGCAATTTTTCATTTATTACGAGAGTTAATATGTTCGAGAATTTAACCGACCGTTTATCACAGACATTCCGCAATATTAGTGGTCGAGGACGATTATCTGAAGATAATATCAAAGATGCATTGCGCGATGTTCGTATGGCACTACTTGAGGCCGATGTTGCACTACCCGTAGTTCGTGAATTTATTAATCAAGTTAAAGAAAAGGCTGTTGGATTAGATGTCAATAAGAGCTTAACCCCAGGTCAAGAATTTATCAAAATAGTTCAGGCAGAATTAACAACTGCTATGGGTGAGGTTAATAGTTCGCTCAATTTGGCAACTCAACCACCCGCAGTGATTTTAATGGCAGGTTTGCAAGGGGCAGGTAAAACAACGAGCGTTGCTAAGCTAGCTAAATTTTTAAAAGAAAAACATAAAAAGAAAGTGTTGGTTGTTTCTGCCGATGTTTATCGCCCTGCTGCGATTAAACAGCTAGAAACATTAGCTAAAGCTATTGATGTTGAAGTTTTTCCATCTGATATTGCTGAAAAGCCAGTCAATATTGTTAATAAAGCTATTTCGCATGCTAAATTGCAATTTTTTGATGTGTTAATTGTTGATACTGCAGGCCGTTTGCATGTTGATAGCGATATGATGGATGAAATCAAAGCGCTCCATCATGCTGTCAATCCAATTGAAACGCTATTTGTGGTCGATGCTATGACAGGGCAAGATGCCGCTAATACCGCTAAAGCGTTTAATGATGCATTACCGCTTACTGGTGTAATTTTAACAAAAGTTGACGGGGATGCTCGTGGTGGTGCAGCGTTATCAATTCGCCACATTACCGGTAAGCCAATTAAATTTTTAGGAATGGGTGAAAAGACAGACGCTTTAGAGCCATTTTATCCTGATCGCATTGCTTCACGTATTTTAGGGATGGGCGATGTGCTATCTTTAATTGAAGAATTACAAAGCAACGTCGATCGCGAAAAAGCAGAAAAAATTGCCAAGAAGCTAAAAAAAGGTGATAAATTTGATTTTAACGATTTCCAAGATCAGTTAAAACAGATGCGTAATATGGGCGGAATGGGGGCTTTGTTAGCTAAATTACCTGGTGTTGGTCAACTTCCTGATCATATTAAAGCACAGATGGATGATAAAATTACCATCAAAATGGAGGCAATCATTGGTTCAATGACATTAAAAGAGCGTGCTAATCCTGAAATCATTAAAGGTTCTCGTAAACGCCGTATTGCCAACGGTTCGGGAACTCAGGTTCAAGATGTCAACAAGCTGTTAAAACAGTTTGAAGATATGCAAAAGATGATGAAAAAGATGAAAGGTGGCGGCATGATGAAGATGATGCGCCAAATGAAAGGATTAATGGGCGGTGGTATGGGATTACCTCCTCGTTAAGTCATTAATACTAAATTTTCAATTAAATGAGTTATATCTGAGTACTTAGTAACTGTTAACTATAGCTTGCCGTACAACCACTATCGCACTTATAAACCACTATCCAATAAATAGTGCGATAGTGGTTTTAATTGTTTAATTGTTTGGTTTACTCGATTTTATTTTTACTGGGCGACTCATAGTTAGCACTGTACCTATTGATGAGGTAATAATAAAAATAATGGCTAACCACTGGTAGTGGGTTAGTTGTTCATGCAAAACAATGAATCCAGAAAGCGCGGCAAAAACAGGCGATAAGCTCATTAATGTACTAAATGTTTGTGCTGGTAATTTTGGTAGTGCAATCATGTCTAATCCATAAGGGATTGCTGATGCCAATAATGAGACCAGAAAAACCATTGGGAGCAATTCCAACGAAAACATGGTACTGCCACTTTGCCAAATTCCAATAGGAAATAAAAAGCACGAAGCAATGACTGATCCAATCGCTACGCTGGCTGAGCCATAAATAGTGCTGGCTTTGCGTCCAAATAAGATGTAACACGCCCAACCACTTCCAGCTAATAGCGCAAATAAAATACCCTTGGGATCTAAATTGCTTGAAGCTTGTTCAATGGGTAAAAGCATAGCCAAGCCAATAATAGCAACACCTAACCAAATAAAATCAAGTACTTTACGCGAGGAGCACATCGCCACCATAATTGGCCCTGTGAGTTCAATGGCAACTGCAATACCTAGCGGAATTCTTGCGATTGCATTGTAAAACGCTAAATTCATACAACCAATTGAAATACCGTATAAAAAAATGTATTTTAATGCTTGTTTTGTCAGTGTTTTACGCCACGGCTTGAATATTAAAATTAGCATAATTGCTGAAAAAAATAATCGCCAAGCTGTCATCCCTTCAGGCCCTAATACAGGAAACAGATATTTGGCTATTGAGGCACTGCCTTGCACTGAAATCATCGAGATAAAAATTAACAAAACAGGCCAAAACCTTTTAAGCATAAATAATTACCTTAAATTAAAGTTATTGTATATGAAACTAATGACAAAAAGTTTCAGGAAACTATGTGTTTGAGTATAAAAAGCATATATTTAATTGATTTATTGGCTAGTTAGTTTTCTCTTTTTACTGACAATAAGGCAAGATCTTGTAACGCTTGTTTATAAGGCGAATCAGGTAAAATTGCGATAACATCAAAGGCTTTTTGCGCTTCTTTTTGAGCTGTTTGTAACGTAAAATCTAGCGAACCACATTCGTCCATGATGTTTAAAATACGATCTAATAATTGTCGACCATTACCTTGCTCTATTGCTTGGCGTATTAATGCCGCATCTTGGGCGTTTTTTGTGTGGTGCATAGCATGTAAAAGCGGTAGAGTGGGCTTGCCTTCGTTAAGATCGTCCCCTAAATTTTTACCTAATTTTTGGTTGCTATCAGCGCTATAATCGAGTAGATCATCAATGATTTGAAAGGCTGTGCCTAAATATTTTCCATATTCTTGTAGGGCGAGTTCTTGCTCCTCACTAGCTCCAGCTAGGACAGCAGCAGAATGCGATGTTGCTTCAAATAGACGTGCCGTTTTTCGATAAATTACATCTAAATATTGTTCTTTTGTGATATCTGGATCGTTACAATTAATCAACTGTTGTACTTCACCTTCAGCTATTACATTGGTTGCAGCCGACATGATCGTCAATACTTTAAACGATTCTGTACGTACCATCATTTGAAAAGAGCGTGTGTAAATATAATCGCCAACTAATACGCTCGCGGCATTGCCAAAAAGTGCATTAGCGGTTGATTTGCCTCGGCGTAAATCGGATTCGTCAACAACATCATCATGCAATAAGGTGGCGGTATGAATGAATTCAATAAAAGCAGCAGTGATAATATGTTTATCGCCTTGGTAGTTGAGTGCTTTGGCTATTAATAATGCGATAACAGGACGTATACGTTTGCCACCACTACTAATGATGTAATTGCCTAATTGATTAATTAAAGCCACATCAGAAGTTAGTTCTGCCTGTATTGCCTCATTTACTTTGACTAAATCATTTTTAACAAGATCGAGTATTTGATTCATTGATGGAGTATTCATCAGCCTAACCACTACAAATAATAGATATTTATTTTCTATTATCTGATAAATATCTTTATGCAACAAGGTATCATCCATCTTATTTTAAAATAATACTACAAATGATAAGCATTTTCATTTAGAATAACTGTCATTAAGTTAAATATGATTATTATTATGAAGATTAACTTTGATATAGATCTCGATGATACTAAGGCCCCTTTGAGTCCAATTAAAAAAAAACCTAAAAATACCTATGTATGTACATCAGTTTCTGTATTGTCGCATCTTATCTTATTTGCTTTGCTCTTTAGTTCTGCCTTGTTTGCTAAAAATGTTGCTGTTGATGAAGGCGATAATGCGATTAAAGCTATTATGGTCGATCTATCGCAATTTGCCGCCCCTGAACAATCATTAGTTGAAAATACCCCTGAAATTCAAGGTGCGGAAAATAGTGAACTGATCGATAACAAACAAATTGAAGAAAAACCAGTTGATCCTGTTGTTGAACCTGAAGTAGTTAAGGAAGAAAATCCTGAA
This sequence comes from Gilliamella sp. BG1, assembly GCF_046635625.1. NCBI lineage: Bacteria > Pseudomonadati > Pseudomonadota > Gammaproteobacteria > Orbales > Orbaceae > Gilliamella > Gilliamella sp. BG1. The sequence goes on from NZ_JBIDFG010000008.1 coordinate 83,572, forward strand.
TCTATTCTCGAAAAAATATCTAATAAATCAACAGTTGAGCCCCAAAAGGAAGTTGTAGTAAAAAAAGAGAAAAAGCCGAAAAAAAAGCGCAGGCCAGTCCAAAAAGCTTCTCATAAACAAGTTAGGCAAGAAGTGGTTAGTGATAATTTGGCAAATACCTCTGTTGCACCCAAACTTTCAGATAATCGCCAATATTCAGGTAATCCTTCTCCAATTAGACGGAATCAACCTGAGTATCCACGCCGAGCGCTTGATATGCGCTTAGAAGGCTATGTGGTAGCAATGTTTGATGTTAACAGCGATGGGCAAGTTGAAAATATTCGCATTGTTGAAGCAAATCCTAATAATATATTTAATCGTTCGGTAATAAATGCCATGAAAACTTGGAAGTACAAACCAATTCCAGCAAAAGACCTAAAAATTAGAATTATTTTTAATCGTGATAAATCAATTAAGTTGGATTAATAATTAGGTAGATGAAAACAAAAAACCGTAATTTTTATTTTAAAAATTACGGTAACGACACAATTAATGAGTAAATTTATTTTCCATTAATTTTTCAATTTTAGCTGGATCTTTTGGAACATCACCTGTCAGAACTTCATTTCCTGTGTCAGTAATTAAAATGTTATCTTCGATCCGAATACCGATACCTTTATATTGTGCAGGCACATCTGATTCTTGATTAATATAAAGCCCTGGTTCAACGGTCAATACCATTCCTGGCTCTAAAATTCGATCTCGTCCACTACCAACATCATGTACATCAATACCTAACCAATGGCCTAAACCGTGCATGTAATATTGTGTATAAGCTTTATTAGAAATTAAGCTATCAACATCACCTTGCATAATTCCGAGTTTTACTAAACCTTCTACCATCGTTCTTATAACTTGATTATTGACTTCCATAATTGAAGTGCCCGGTTTAAATAATTTAATGGCTTGATATTGTGATGCTAAAACGATGTTATAAATTTCAAGTTGAGCTTGGTTAAATTTGCCATTGATAGGAAAAGTGCGAGTTATATCGCCTGCATAGTACTGATATTCACAACCCGCATCAATTAAAACTAAATCGCCATCTTTTAACTGCTGACTATTATTTTCATAATGTAGTATACATCCATTATTACCACTACCAACAATAGTGTTATAAGATGGTGCTCGTGCGCCATGCCACGCAAATTCATGCAAGATTTCAGCTTCTAGTTGATACTCATACATATTCGGTTTACATCTTTGCATTGCTCGAACGTGAGATTGTGCGCTGATTTTGCAAGCCTTGCGCAATATTTTTATTTCAAAATCTGATTTAAACATGCGCATTTGATGAACTATCGGTCGCCAATCGATCGTGCTGTTTGGTGCATAAAGATTTAATCTACTCCCTTGTCGCAGAGTATTCATTGTGCGATTTACAATGCTATCGGCATATTGATACTGTTGGTCAGCATGATAAACCGCCGTTTTGCCATTTAATAAATCAGGTAATACTTTTTCAATCTCATCAAATATATAAGCTTCATCAACAAAAACCGTCTTTAATGCGGCATCTTGACCTAAACGGTAACCTGTCCAAGTCTCTGCTAGCGTATCTTTTGGGCGATTAAATAATATGTATTTAGTTGTATTATCTTTTTGTTTAACTACTGCAAATACCGCTTCTGGTTCAGAAAAAAGTGTAAAATACCAAAAGTCGCTATTTTGTCGATATGGGTAGTGGGTGTCATTACTCCTCGTCATTTCTGGAGCAGCAAAAAAAAGTGCAACACTATTTGGTATCATTTGAGCTAGTAATTTTTCTCGACGTGCAAAAAGTTCTGTTTCGATATCAGTATTTATCATTGTGATGCCCCTGAAGATATAATGTTATTAATATTAATGGATTGTTGGGGGTGTGTCAGCCTCATTAAATTCGTTAAATTCATCAAAACATAGCATAGAAGTTATGCGAACATACTCTTTTATCTCTTCAAAAGCAAAACCAAGCTCTTGTTGATCTTCATTTTCATCATAGCCTAGTTTAACAATTTGACGTAGGTCATAAATAGCTTCACCAACATCACCTTTGATGTGGTTAATTTTAGGTTGCACAAGTCCAATACCAAGTAAAAAATGATTTACCCAACCAACTAAATCATCCAGTTGTGTATATAAATCTTTGTCGCTAAGTAATAACTGAAAGCTGAAATCTTCTTCAAAAAATTGCTGTTTGATAAGCGCATAAAGTTGGCTAATTTTTTCATCTAATGATGTTGGCATTTTTTGACCATTGTTTAACATATCCTCAACTAATGGACGCCAGCTCTCGTCATTGTTACCTCCAGCTAATATGCCTGAAAGAAAACCATGTAACTCAGCAGCGGTAATGCCTATTTTATTTTGGATTAATTGGCGATTAAATTCGTCGTAATTAATAGTATCTGACATAAACTTCCCCTAATATTATTACATCAAGAAAAATGCACTCTGCACTTTCTTCAATTATTAGTATATAATTTGCATCTAATTATAAATCATAAACAGATTGCTTTGCTTTATAAAGGAATTATTTTGAACATTATAGGATTTATCATGAAATTTTCTCTGCAACTATTATTTTTTGCAGGATTAACATTATCATTAACCTCCTGTAGTTCGTTTTTATCGAATAAAGGCGTAATTGTCCTTGATGTGCAAGATAAAATACATACCTATGTAACCAGTCAAGACTTACCTAAATCTTATAAATTGGGTAATAGTGAGCAGGAATTACAGCGATTCGAGGCTTTCTGTAGAGAGGAGATCCGCGTATCACAACTTGATGGTAGTGAAGAAATCGTTTTTGAGAATATTAAACATGGAATCCATGGACAGGTAGAATTTAAAAAATGTAGTGATAAAGTCACTCGTATCTACCGATACTGATAAAGTATGGCTATCTTAAATATGATAGCTAATACGACGACTTAATATAAAAGATCGATGAAATCTTACTAGCCTTTCAGGCAGTTTTTATTTATATTGGTCGGTGAAACAAAATATTTTGGGAGTAAAATAATATGTATAAACAAGATGTAACTATTACTGCATCTAACGGTCTTCATACCCGCCCTGCTGCACAATTTGTTAAAGAAGCAAAGAACTTTAATGCAGAAATTACTGTCACATCTAATGGTAAAAGTGCGAGTGCTAAAAGTCTGTTTAAGTTACAAACATTAGGTTTATCACAAGGCACAACTATTACCATTTCTGCCGAAGGTGAAGACGAAAAAGAAGCAGTTGCTCATTTAGTAAAATTAATTCCTGAGTTGGAATAATAACTCCCGATTAGCTATGAACGGTTTTAAAATAGAATAAGGATTAAATGTTATGGTATCAGGTACACTTGTTTCCCCCGGTATCGCTTTTGCTAAAGCGCTATTATTAAAAGAAGAGCCTATTGTTATTAGTAATAGGCAAATTCTTGATAACAAGATTGAGGCTGAAATTGAGCGCTTCAAGGAAGCTCGCCAAAAATCAAGTAAACAGCTACATACGATTATGGAACGAGCAAAATCCACATTAGGCGAAGATAAAGCGGCCATTTTTGAAGGGCATATTATGCTTCTTGAAGATGAGGATCTTGAACAAGAAGTTATTTCTCGTATTCAAAGTAAACATTCAACCGCTGATGCCGCTGTTCAATCTGTATTTGAAACTCAAGCTAAAGAATTAGAAAATCTAGATGATGAATATCTAAAAGAACGTGCCGCAGATATTCGTGATATTGGTAAACGTTTACTCAAAAATATTTTAGGTATTGAAATTGTTGACTTGAGTGCTATTAGCCAACCATGTATTTTAGTTGCAACCGATTTAACACCTTCTGAAACAGCTCAGCTAAACTTGGATATGGTGCTAGGTTTTATTACTGACGCTGGTGGACGCACCTCGCATACTTCAATTATGGCTCGCTCTTTAGAGATACCAGCTATCGTCGGAACATCTAATGCAACTCAAGCAATCAAACAAGGCGATTTTGTTATTTTAGATGCTATAAATAATGCTGTTTATATCAATCCAGATCACACAACGCAAGAAAAATTAAAACAAGTTCAAGCTAAATATATTAGTGATAAAGAAGAGCTAGCTAAATTGAAAGATCTACCTGCTGTAACCCTTGATGGTCATCAAGTAGAGATTTGTGGTAACATCGGTACAGTACGCGATATTGCAGGTGCTGAACGTAACGGTTATGAAGGTGTTGGTCTATACCGTACTGAATTCTTATTTATGGATCGCGAAGCTTATCCTGATGAAGAAGAACAGTTTAAAGCATATAAAGAAGTAGCTGAATCAACCAATGGTTTATCGGTAATTGTCCGTACCATGGATATTGGTGGCGATAAGGATGTACCTTATATGCATTTACCAAAAGAAGAAAATCCATTCTTAGGTTGGCGAGCAATTCGAATCTGTTTAGATCGTAAAGAAGTACTTCATGCACAATTACGCGCAATTTTGCGTGCATCAGCATTTGGTAAATTGCGCATTATGTTCCCAATGATTATTTCTGTTGAAGAAATCCGAACATTAAAATCCGAAATCAATGCTCTTAAAGAACAATTGACTGCTGAAGGCAAATCATTTGATAAAAATATTGAAATCGGTGTAATGATTGAAACTCCTGCAGCCGCTGTGATTGCACATCACTTAGCCAAGGAAGTAGACTTTTTTAGTATCGGTACCAATGACTTAACACAATATACGCTTGCCGTTGACCGTGGTAACGAATTAATTTCTCACCTTTATAATCCGTTTTCGCCTTCAGTGTTAACTCTGATTAAAAATGTTATCGATGCTTCTCATAAAGAAGGTAAATGGACAGGTATGTGTGGAGAGCTTGCTGGTGATGAAAGAGCCACAATCTTATTGCTTGGTATGGGACTTGATGAATTTAGTATGAGTGCAGTATCAATTCCTAAAATCAAAAAATTAATTCGCAATACTAACTATGAAGAAGCGAAAAAATTTGCTGATACAGTATTAGAAAAAGCAACTTCTAAAGAAATTATTGATTTAATTGAAAATTACACTGCTGAAAAGCAAATTTGTTAGGAGGCAATAATGGGTCTATTCGATAAAATTAAGCAATTCGTATCCGATGATAATAAAAACAGCATCGAGATTATTGCTCCCTTAAGTGGCGAAATTGTCAAAATCGAAGATGTACCAGATGTGGTTTTTGCTGAAAAAATCGTTGGTGATGGGGTAGCAATTAAACCTTCTGGTAATAAAATTGTCGCTCCATTAAGTGGAAAAATAGGCAAAATTTTCGAAACCAACCACGCTTTTGCTATAGAATCGGATGAAGGCATTGAGCTTTTTGTTCACTTTGGTATTGATACAGTAGAACTAAAAGGTGAAGGCTTCAAACGAGTTGCTGAAGAAGGTCAGCAGGTAAAAGTAGGTGATACCATTATTGAAATTGATTTACCTCTACTTGAAAGCAAAGCTAAATCCGTATTAACTCCGGTAGTTATTTCTAATATGGAAACCATAATAGAATTAAATAAATTATCTGGCTCTGTCGAAGCAGGTAAAACTCCAATAATGCGTGTGAAAAAATAATTTTTTCACTATTATAAAAAACCTTCAGTTTTAGCTGAAGGTTTTTTTTATATTATAACTTATCTTTTTTAATAATACTTAACGCCATTTTTTGTATTGGTTGATTAAGCTATTGGTTGAATCATCGTGAGAACTAACTGGTTTATCATCTGCTAATTCAGGTAAAATACGTCCAGCAAGTTGTTTACCAAGTTCAACACCCCATTGATCAAAACTAAATATATTAAGAATAACTCCTTGAGTAAAGATTTTATGCTCATACATCGCAACTAAGGCACCAAGAGCATAAGGTGTAATTTTTTTCACTAATATTGAATTAGTTGGTTTATTACCTTCAAATACTTTAAATGGTACAACAGACTTCACTTCATCAAGATTTTTCCCTGCAGCTATGAATTCTTGCTCGACCTGCTCTTTTGTTTTACCAAAAGCTAAAGCTTCAGTTTGAGCAAAAAAGTTAGATAATAATTTTGGGTGATGATCTCCAACTGGATTATGGCTTATTGCTGGCGCAATAAAATCACAAGGGATGAGTTTAGTACCCTGGTGAATTAATTGATAAAATGCATGTTGACCATTGGTTCCTGATTCGCCCCAAATAATTGGACCTGTTGTGTAAGGTGTTTTATTACCGTTGCGATCGACACTTTTACCATTTGACTCCATATTTCCTTGTTGGAAATAAGCCGCAAAACGGTGCATGTACTGATCATATGGTAAAATAGCTTCAGTTTCAGCACCACAAAAATTATTGTACCAAATACCAATTAATGCCAGTAACGTTGGAATATTTTTATCAATTGGTGCGTTTTGGAAGTGCTTATCCATCGCATGGCCGCCAGCTAAAAATTGTTTGAAGTTATCAAAACCAATTGATAAAACAATCGATAAGCCAATTGCCGACCAAGATGAATAACGTCCACCAACCCAATCCCAAAATTCAAACATATTAGCTGTATCAATACCAAATTTTTCAACTTCTTTAGCATTAGTTGAAAGAGCAACAAAGTGCAAAGCAACTGCTTTATCATCTTTAGCAGCATCAAGTAACCATGCTCGTGCTGTTTGTGCATTTGTCATAGTTTCTTGAGTGGTAAAGGTTTTGGATGCAACCAAAAATAAAGTGGTTTCAGGATTTAAGTCTTTTAACGCTTCAACGATATGTGTGCCATCTACATTTGATACGAAATGCATGTTCAAGTGGTTTTTGTAAGGTCGTAGTGCTTCAGTAATCATTACTGGCCCTAGATCTGAACCACCAATACCAATATTGACCACATCAGTAATGGCTTTACCAGCGTATCCTTTCCATTCACCATTAATGATTTTTTTACTGAATGATTCCATCTTAGCTAAGACAGTATTAACATCATCCATCACATTCTTACCATCAACATAAATTGGTGTATTTGATACATTACGTAATGCAACATGTAATACAGCTCGATTTTCTGTACGATTAATCTTTTCACCACTATACATGGCTTTAGTAGCACCAATTAGATCGCATTCATCAGCTAGCTTATAAAGCAACTCTAGCGTCTCTTGTGTCACTCTATTTTTAGATAAATCAACCAAAAACTCTTCTTCAAAAGGAATAGTAAGCTTTTCAACACGTTTTGGTTCTTCTTTCAGAATTTGTGCAATGGTTTTATTGTGGTGTTTTTCGTAACTAGCTTGAAGGGATTTCCAAGATTGGGTTGTTGTTGGATCAATTGATTTTAACATAATTTATTCCTTAAATAATATTGCATTATAGCCATAATATAACTATGCCTAACATGATGCAAGATAAGGATCTCATCGATTAAAATAATTCGCTAGAAACCCATAAAGCGTTTTTTCTGAAATCATTTGTAACGTTTAATCGTATTAAATTAGAGGGATAATTACACAACATAACCTAATGTATATAAATATTATCAATATTTATACCAACTAAAGATGTTTATCATATCCATGAGTTTTTTTGATTAAAGATTCTCACTAAAATTTCGGGTATAATTCAGATAAATTTTTGATTATGGACATAACGCTTATGCCACATGCAACTAAACCTTTAAATATTATTTTTGCAGGTACACCCGATTTTGCTGCAACTCATTTAAAAGCTCTTATTAACTCACGCCATAATGTAATTGCTGTTTTTACGCAACCAGATCGCCCTGCAGGTCGTGGTAATAAATTAACAGCAAGCCCTGTTAAACAATTAGCTGTTGAGCATAATATTCCTGTTTATCAACCAGCAACGCTTAAATCCGAAGAAAATCAAAAAATCATTGCTGAATTAAATGCTGACATTATGGTTGTTGTTGCTTATGGACTTATTTTGCCACAAGCTGTACTTGGTATACCTAGATTAGGTTGCTTAAATGTGCATGGTTCGTTATTACCCCGTTGGCGAGGTGCTGCGCCAATTCAACGTGCATGTTGGGCAGGCGATGAAGAAACAGGCATTACCATTATGCAGATGGATGCAGGGCTTGATACGGGTGATATGCTTTATAAGCTTACCTGTCCTATTGAGCAATCCGATACTAGCGCATCACTGTATGAGAAACTCGCAAAACTCGGTCCCCAAGGCTTGCTTGATACATTAGAGTTAATCACTGAAGGAAAAATCCAACCTGAAAAACAAGATGAGGCGCAAGCAACCTATGCCGAAAAGCTGTCAAAACAGGAAGCTAAACTTGATTGGAATTTGCCTGCCGTGCAACTTGAACGTTGCGTTCGGGCTTTTAACCCATGGCCAGTGAGTTATTTTGAGGTTAATGGTGAGCCTGTAAAAGTATGGCAAGCCCATGTGGTAAAAATGGATTCAAAACAGACGGCTGGCACAATTTTGCAAGCCAATAAAAATGGCATTTGTATTGCAACCAGCAACGGCGCATTGAATATGATACTTTTGCAACCTGCTGGGAAAAAACCGATGTCTGCCCAAGATTTGTTAAACTCACGCAAGGCTTGGTTTACGGTCGGCGAAAAATTAAATACACGTTAATCGATTAATGTATAAAATTACAGGATGCTATATCCTGTAATCGTTATCGTTTTTTAGCCAATAAGGTTGCAAACCTTAATTTGATTCTGTTTCCATGTATATCCGTTTTATGCAATTGTCCAACATCTTCATTATATTTTAGTATTTCCCAATCTTGGTAATATTGGCGCAATTCGTTTTCTTTAAAAGTAAATGAAAACCCAACAGAGCAAGGGTAATCAGGCGTAGACATGGCGCTGACAATTAAATTATATCCCCCTGATTTGGTCATTTTTTGCATGTTATTAATAATAGCTGGAATTCTTTCGGGTTGTAAAAACATCATGACAACGGTCGAAAAAATAAAATCATATTCGCCCGGTAAATTTGCTTGATTGATATCGTAAACCATTGCATTAATGTGCTTAAGGTTATCATCATTAATGATTTTTTGTAAGTTTCCAATACTGAGCTCTGATTTATCAATCGCGGTAACATCAAAGCCTTGTAACTGCAAGTAAAGTGAATTACGACCTGAACCACAACCTAAATCCAATGCCTTTCCTGTTTGGATAATCTTTGTTGCGTTAATTACCTCGGAGTGGGTTTTGGTCATTTGGTATTTTTTTTGAGTATAATCCTCAGGCAAACAGTAAAATGCTAACTGGCACTGTAAGTCATCTGATATTTCGGCTATACGGTGCCATTGCTGTGGCAATATAAATGGCGGTTGCTGCTGAGTATCAAAACAATGCTTAGTAATCACTTCGCCTTGTTCGGTTAACATTTCAAAACCAATACTTCCTTTTAAAATTTCTAACTTCGCCCATGTACCAATTTGGGTATTATGCTTTTGACGCAACAACGCAGGTAATGTATCAGCATTCCAAATAGGCAATGTTTTGTAACAAACTAAATTATTCAAATTGGTACCTCCTATAAAAAAACAATAGTTGACTATTATAGTAGGATATTAATATGGTAAACAATCATTTATTTTAGACAATAAAATAAAAACCTATCAACGAAAATAAATTTATAGTGGCGAAGTTGGCTTGATCAACATATAATCGTCATCATCCTAGACTATATAGTGAAAATTAGAGGAATAATTTATGGGATTTTTAACAGGTAAACGTATACTCGTTACGGGTGTTGCAAGTAATCGTTCAATTGCTTACGGTATTGCACAAGCAATGCATCGTGAAGGCGCTGAACTCGCTTTTACTTACCAAAATGATAAATTAAAAACACGCGTTGAAGAGTTTGCCGCTGATTTTGGTTCTAAAATCGTTTTACCTTGCGATGTTGCTCATGATGAAAGCATCTCTGAACTATTTTCTGAACTTGCAAAAACTTGGGATAAATTTGATGGTTTTGTTCATGCTATTGCTTTCGCACCAGGTGATCAATTAGATGGCGATTATGTTAATGCTGTTACCCGTGAAGGTTTTGCTATTGCTCACGATATTAGCTCTTATAGCTTCGTTGCTATGGCTAAGGCATGTCGTTCAATGCTAAATCCAAATTCAGCATTAGTGACACTTTCTTATCTTGGTGCTGAGCGTGCAATCCCTAACTATAATGTAATGGGACTAGCTAAAGCCTCACTAGAAGCAAATGTGCGTTATATGGCAAATGCTATGGGGCCTGAAGGTGTCCGTGTTAATGCAATTTCAGCAGGCCCTATTCGTACACTGGCGGCATCGGGTATTAAAGATTTCAAAAAAATGTTATCTCACTGTGAATCAGTAACACCAATCCGTCGCACTGTGACAACCGAAGATGTGGGTAATTCAGCAGCATTTTTATGTTCAGATTTAGCATCAGGTATTACAGGTGAAGTCATTCACGTTGACGGTGGATTTAGCATCGCTGCGATGAATGAATTAGAACTTAAATAAGCTGCTCTCAGTGTGTGTGAAAAAGGCGCTAAACCATAAATGTTTGCGCCTTTTTTATTTTATTTTTTGGTAAGTTTTGAACAAAAATATAAAATTTAGAATACTTATACTCTTTTTTCCGTTAAAATCTAATGTAATTTGCTCAATAAAAGTTTGTTGGAGAAAAAATGAAAATAGCAAAAAATACAGTGGTTAGTTTAGCATACCAAGTTCGCACTAAAGACGGTGTTTTAGTTGATGAAGCAACTACGACAGCGCCATTAGAATATTTACATGGTGCAGGTAACTTGCTACAAGATCTTGAGAACGCATTAGATGGTCACCAAGTTGGCGACAAATTTGACGTTGAGCTAATTAATGCTTACGGGGATTTTAATGATGCTCTTGTACAAAATGTTCCTCGTGACGTTTTTGTTGGTGTAGATGAACTTGAAGTCGGTATGCGATTTTTTGCTGATACCGAGCATGGTTCTTTACCCGTTGAAATCACCGCTATCGATGGCGATACCATCACTATTGATGGAAACCATATGTTAGCTGGACAAGATTTACAATTTAACGTTGAAGTATTGGCTATTCGTGAAGCTATTGAAGATGAAATTGCTCACGGGCATATTCATGGTGAGCATGGTCATGATCACGGACATGGCGGTTGTGGCTGTGGTGGTCATTCTCATGAAGACGAAGATGATGAAAACACAGGCTGCTGTGGCGGTGGCCATGGTGGCTGCGGTTGTCACTAATTCTTAATTAATTTAAATTAAATTTTAAAAGCGCTATATAGCGCTTTTTATTTACTTCTGTTTTGTGTTTTTGCTTAATAAGTTGTGAAACAACTCCCAATATTTTAAATTATCATTTTGCTTTGCTAATTTTTCCTTTAATAATCTTTATTTTACGATTATTGGGATCTGCAACTATGCCTTCACAACCAATAGCATTAATGCCGCGTGAAAAGCTTTTAAAATTTGGCGTTGAAGCACTCAGTGATACTGAATTACTTGCTCTTTTTTTACGCACTGGCACTCGAGATTTGCCTGTTTTGGAACTGTCACAAAAGCTATTAAATGAGTTTGGTTCTTTTTATAATTTAATTAATGCAAGCCATAGTGATTTTTGCAAGAAGAAAGGATTGGGAACGGCTAAATATACACAATTGAAAGCAGTTGTTGAACTTTCTTATAGATATTTAAAAGTTAAAATGACTACCGATAATTTTTTGACATCGTCATCTTTGACACATCACTATTTAGCTAGTCGATTGGCTAATAAAGATCGTGAAGTTTTTATGGTTATTTTTTTAGATAATCAAAATCGCGTCATAGCATCAGAAGATATGTTTGTCGGTACCTATAATTGTGTTGAAGTCCACCCAAGAGAAGTTGTTAGACGAGCATTACAACATAACGCAGCCGCATTGATTCTAGCTCATAATCATCCTTCAGGTGTGGCAAAACCTAGTCAGGCAGATCGCCATCTTACACAAAAAATAGAAGAAGTTTGTGAATTGGTTGATATTCGAGTCATAGATCATATTGTTATAGGTAAAGGTGAATATTTCTCTTTTGCAGAGCATGGATGGATTTCGTAGCTATTTTTACTTACAATGTAATTTAATCAACTAATCTATATATGAATTTATTTTATGAACCAGCAATTAGAATTACTTGAAACCAAAGTAGCTTTTCAAGAAATCACCATTGAAGAACTTAATCAAATGGTAACTAACCTTCAAGCTGATGTTAGCAAATTAAAAGAACAATTGACGTTATTGTCTCAAAAACTACAGGCAACACAACCTTCAAACATTGCTAATTTATCTGAAGAAACACCACCACCTCACTATTAATTGTATTTATGAGGTAAATAACTGTTGTTAACAATTATTTATTTAATAATTTTGTCTTGATCTCTTTTAGTTTTTAACTAATTTTAACTAAAGTTAGTAATTTGAGTTTTCAAATATAGTAAACATAAATAAAAAACCGGCATATAGCCGGTTTTAATACACAATGATTTATTATTATTCAGCTGATGCTGCTTCTTCTACTGCAGGACGATCAACTAATTCAATATAAGCCATTGGAGCATTATCTCCATCACGGAAACCACATTTTAAAATACGTACATAACCGCCAGGACGGGTAGCAAAACGTGGACCTAAATCTGAAAATAATTTTTTAACTGTATCTTTATCACGGATACGAGCAAAAGCCAGACGGCGATTAGCTACGCTATCGCTTTTGGCTAGCGTAATTAACGGTTCAACAACACGACGCAACTCTTTTGCTTTAGGCAATGTAGTTTTGATGATTTCATGTTCAACAAGTGAACTTGTCATGTTACGAAACATTGCTTGACGATGGCTGCTATTTCGGTTCAGTTGACGACCACTTTTACGATGGCGCATAACTTTATCCTTCTTATATAAATTTTATCTTAGTCTTCAACAATACTTGCTGGTGGCCAATTCTCAAGACGCATGCCTAAAGATAAACCACGAGATGCGAGCACGTCCTTAATTTCAGTAAGTGATTTCTTACCAAGATTAGGGGTTTTAAGTAACTCAACTTCGGTACGTTGTACTAAATCACCAATATAATGAACTGCTTCTGCCTTTAAGCAATTAGCAGACCGAACAGTTAATTCCAAATCATCTACTGGACGTAAAAGGATTGGATCAAATTCCGGTTTATCTTCTTTAACTTCTGGTTGACGTACATCTCGTAAATCAACGAAAGCTTCAAGTTGTTCAGCCAAAATAGTTGATGCACGACGAATAGATTCTTCTGGATCGATAGTACCATTAGTTTCCATATCGATAACAAGTTTATCTAAATCCGTACGTTGTTCCACACGAGCAGCATCAACAGAATATGCAATGCGCTCTACAGGGCTATAACATGCGTCAACTAACAGACGACCGATTGGTCGTTCTTCATCTTCTGACTTAACGCGAGCAGAAGCAGGGACATAACCACGTCCTCGTTGTACACGAATACGCATACTAATTGAAGCATTGGCATCAGTAAGATGACAAATCACTAAATCAGGATTAACAATTTCAACATCACCATCATGAGTGATATCAGATGCTGTTACTGCACCTATGCCCGATTTATTTAAAGTCAGCATAACATCATCTTTCGTATGTACACGTACTGCTAATTTTTTTAAATTAAGCAGAATATCAAGTACATCTTCTTGAACGCCTTCTTTAGTACTGTACTCATGCAGAACACCGTCAATTTCAACTTCGGTTACTGCATATCCCGGCATAGATGATAATAAAATGCGGCGTAGTGCATTACCTAAAGTATGGCCAAAACCACGTTCTAGTGGCTCTAAAGTCACTTTAGCATGTGTTTGGCTGTATTGAACAACATCAACTAGGTGAGGTTTTAAAAACTCTGTTACAGAACCCTGCATTATGTCCTCTCTTAAGTGCTAAACTTTACTTAGAGTAAAGTTCGACGATCAAATGTTCGTTGATATCAGCAGATAAATCTGAACGTTCTGGTAAGCGTTTAAATACACCTTCCATTTTGCTAGCATCAACTTCTAACCATGTTGGTTTTTCACGTTGTTCAGCTAGCTCTAAAGCGGCTTTAATACGTGCTTGTTTTTTTGATTTTTCGCGAACACTAATCACATCTTCAGGTGAAACTTGATAAGATGCAATATTCACAACACGACCATTAACAAGAACAGCTTTATGACTAACTAATTGACGAGCTTCAGCACGAGTTGCACCAAATCCCATGCGATAAACAACGTTATCTAAGCGACGTTCTAAAAGACCAAGTAGGTTTTCACCGGTATTGCCTTTAATTCGAGCTGCGCTTTTGTAGTAATTACGGAATTGACGTTCTAAAATTCCATAAATACGTCTAACTTTTTGCTTTTCACGTAACTGAACACCATAATCTGATAAACGCGGTTTACGCGCACCATGTTGTCCAGGAGCTTGTTCTAATTTACATTTACTATCAATCGCTCGGACACCAGATTTAAGGAATAAATCTGTACCTTCACGACGACTTAATTTGAGTTTTGGTCCCAAATATCTTGCCATTTTATTTCTCCAATAATCCTAAACATTCAATGTTTAAAAAATTAAACACGACGTTTCTTTGGTGGACGACAACCGTTATGAGGAATCGGAGTAACATCAGTAATGTTAGTGATGCGATAACCCGCTGCATTTAATGCACGAATTGTTGACTCACGACCAGGACCAGGTCCTTTTACCATAACTTCCAGATTCTTAATTCCGTAATCTTTGACAGCTTCAGCACAACGTTCTGCGGCCACTTGAGCTGCAAAAGGAGTTGATTTACGAGAGCCACGGAAACCAGAACCACCAGCGGTTGCCCAACCTAACGCATTACCTTGACGATCGGTAATAGTTACGATTGTATTGTTGAATGATGCATGAATATGAGCTATACCATCAGAAACTTGCTTTTTTACACGTTTACGTGTACGAACAGGTGTCTTTGCCATTTAATTATACCTCAATTATTTCTTGATTGGCTTACGCGGTCCCTTACGGGTACGAGCGTTAGTCTTTGTGCGTTGACCGCGAACAGGAAGTCCACGACGGTGACGCATGCCACGATAACAACCAAGGTCTAATAAACGCTTGATACTCATAGTTACTTCTCGGCGTAAATCACCTTCAACAGTGAATTTAGCGACTTGTTCACGTAACTTTTCAATCTGATCTTCAGATAGTTCTCTGATCTTAACATGTTCAGGAATACCAGCTTCAGCACAAATTGTCTTAGCTCGAGTATTTCCAATACCATAAATTGCTTGTAAAGCAATTACAGCATGTTGTTGATCAGGAATGTTAATGCCTGCTATACGGGCCACTATGCACTCCTTTATTGTTAATGTTTAGCAAATTCACCATACTGAAAAGCCCGTTTTCAGGATACTCAAACAGTGAATTTACAAATAAATCTAGGCTGGCTATTCTAGCCAGCTTTACTATACTTTGGCAAGAAAAATATGCAAAAGCTCAACTTTCCAGTTAAATAAATTAACCTTGACGTTGTTTGTGTTTACCTTCAACGCAAATAACACGAACGATGCCATTACGTTTAATGATTTTACAATTTCTGCATAATTTCTTGACTGAAGCACGAACTTTCATTTTTTTCTCCGTAACTTCTGGCTAACTTATCGGCCATAGCCTTTAAGATTCGCTTTCTTTAACACTGACTCATAACGATTTGGCATCATTAAAGTCTGTACTTGTGCCATAAAATCCATGATTACAACAACAACAATTAATAACGATGTCCCACCAAATTGAACTGGAACCTTCATTGCGCTTGTCATAAACATTGGAACCAAACATACAAAAGTAATGTAGATTGCGCCAATTAGCGTTAAACGAGTCATTACCTTGTCAATATACTTAGATGTTTGTTCACCTGGACGGATACCTGGAATAAATGCACCAGATTTTTTTAGCTGATCTGCTGTTTCTCTTGGGTTAAAAACCAATGCTGTATAGAAGAAACAAAAGAAGATAATCGCCGCAGCAAAAAAGATTATGTATAACGGTTGATCATGATTGAAGTATTGACCGATAAGTACAATAAAATATCTCCATCCTTCACCATCTCCTTGGAACCAAGAAGCCATCATTGATGGTAACATAGCAATTGTCGAGGCAAATATCGCTGGAATAACTCCTGCCATATTAATCTTTAATGGTAAGTGTGTACTTTGTGCTGCGTAAACACGACGACCTTGTTGTCGTTGCGCATAGTTAACAACAATTCGTCGCTGACCACGTTCAACAAATACAACAAAATAAGTTACACCAACCACTAATGCAGCAACAACCAATAATAAAATCGGATGCAATGAACCAGAGCGAGCTTGTTCAAGTGTTTCATAAATAGCATGAGGAAGACTTGCCACAATACCAGCAAAGATAATGATAGAAATACCATTACCTACACCTCGTTCGGTGATTTGTTCGCCCAACCACATAAGAAACATAGTGCCAGTAACTAAGCTAACCGATGCGATAAAATAGAAAGAAAATCCTGGATTAATTACAACATGTTCATAACCAGGAATATTTGGTAAACCAGTTGAAATACCAATAGCCTGTACTATTGCTAAAGCAAGTGTGCCATAACGAGTGTACTGACTAATTTTTTTACGACCTGATTCACCTTCTTTCTTCAATTCTGCTAACTTAGGGCTAATTGCCGTTAATAACTGCACGATAATTGATGCGGAAATATAAGGCATTATCCCTAATGCAAAAATTGAAGCACGGCTTAAAGCACCACCAGAGAACATATTGAACATACCAACAATACCGTTTGACGATGCTATTGTTAATAAGTCCGATAACGCTTTTGTATCAATACCAGGAACCGGAATATAAGAACCAAGACGAAAAACAATAAGCGCTAAAAGCACAAACATCAAGCGTCTTTTAAGCTCACCACTACCGCCCCGTGTACTTTGAAAATCTAATCCTGGTTGCTTTGCCATCTTTCTAATTATTCCTCAATTTTTCCGCCAGCAGCTTCAATTGCAGCTTTAGCACCTTTAGTTACTCGAATACCGCGAATAGTTACTGGTTTGGTTACTTCTCCAGATAACATGATTTTTGCATATTCGATATGTGAATTAATCACATTTGCAACTTTTAAGCTATTTAGGTCAACAATATCGCCTTCGACTTTCATCAAATCTGAAAGACGAACTTGAGCTGTAACTTGAGCTTTACGTGAGGTAAAACCAAATTTTGGTAAACGACGATATAAAGGCATTTGACCACCTTCAAAGCCGCGACGAACGCCACCACCTGAACGAGATTTTTGACCTTTAATACCACGAGTACCAGTTTTACCTAATCCTGAACCGATTCCTCGACCCAGACGTTTTGGTGCATGCTTTGAACCTTCAGCAGGAGATAAAGTATTTAAACGCATTACTATTACTCCTCCACTTTAACCATGTAATAAACTTGGTTTACCATACCACGAATTGCAGGAGTATCCTCACGCTCAACAGTATGACCAATACGACGTAATCCTAGACCTACTAATGTCGCTTTATGCTTAGGCAGACGACCTATAGAACTACGAGTTTGTGTAATTTTAATTGTTTTTGCCATGGTTAATTACCCCAAAATTTCTTCGACGGTTTTACCACGTTTAGCAGCAACCATTTCTGGTGATTTCATACTTTCTAAGCCATCAATAGTTGCACGAACCACATTAATTGGGTTAGTAGAACCATATGCTTTAGCTAGAACGTTACGAACTCCAGCAACTTCTAAAACTGCACGCATCGCACCACCGGCGATAATACCAGTACCTTCTGATGCTGGTTGCATATAAACACGAGAGCCTGTGTGAGCACCTTTAACAGGATGCTGTAAAGTATCGTTATTTAAAGCAACATTAATCATATTGCGACGTGCTTTTTCCATTGCTTTTTGGATTGCTGCTGGCACTTCACGTGCTTTACCATATCCAAAACCTACGCGGCCATTACCGTCACCAACAACTGTTAGTGCAGAAAAACTAAAAATACGACCACCTTTTACAGTTTTAGAAACTCGGTTAACTGCGATTAGTTTTTCCTGCAGTTCACCAGCTTGTTTTTCGATGTTTGACATCTTTAACTCCTACCTTAGAACTGTAGGCCAGCTTCGCGAGCAGCATCTGCTAGCGCCTGAACTCGACCATGATATTGGAAACCTGAACGATCAAATGAAACTTCTTTGATATCTTTTGCTAACGCACGTTCAGCAATTGCTTTACCAACTGCTGCTGCAGCGTCTTTGTTTCCTGTGTATTTTAAACTTTCACTGATAGCTTTTTCTAATGTAGAAGCGGCTGCCAGTACTTCTGATCCGTTTGGTGCGATAATCTGCGCATAAATATGACGCGGAGTGCGGTGAACTACCAAGCGAGTTGCAAGTAGTTCATGCATCTTGCGACGCGCTTTAGTTGCACGACGGATACGAGCTGATTTCTTATCCATAGTGTTACCTTACTTTTTCTTAGCTTCTTTAGTACGCACAACTTCATCTGCGTAACGAACACCTTTACCTTTATAAGGTTCAGGACGACGATAAGCACGGATATCAGCAGCTACTTGCCCAATTAACTGTTTATCAGTACTTTTTAATACGATTTCAGTTTGAGATGGACATTCAGCTGTTACACCTGCAGGTAATTGATGTTCAATTGGATGTGAATATCCAAGAGATAAACTAATTGTATTACCTTTCACTTGTGCACGATAACCGACACCAACTAGCTGAAGTTTTTTAGTAAAACCTTCAGTAACACCAATAACCATTGAATTAATCAAAGCACGCGCAGTTCCAGCTTGAGCCCAAGCATCTGCAAAACCATCACGAGGAGCAAATTTAATTTGTCCTTCTTCTTGATTAATCACAACAGCATTATTTATTGTGCGAGATAATTCGCCATTTTTACCTTTAATCGTAATTACCTGACCATTGAGTTTTACCTCTACGCCAGCAGGAACAACGACAGGTGCTTTTGCAACACGAGACATTCTTTTCTCCCTTACGCTACGTAGCAGATAATTTCACCACCAAGACCTGCTTGGCGTGCTGCACGATCAGTCATAACACCTTTAGAAGTAGAAACAACTGCGATACCTAATCCTGCCATAACTTTCGGCAATTCATCTTTACGTTTATAAATACGTAAACCTGGACGGCTAACACGTTTGATACTTTCTACAACAGCTTTACCTTGGAAATATTTTAAAGTAATTTCCAGTTCCGGCTTAGTGTCACCAACAACTTTAAAGTCCCCAATATAACCTTCTTCTTTTAGCACATTGGCAATTGCCACTTTTAGCTTAGAGGAAGGCATGGTGACTGCAACTTTATTCGCAGATTGACCATTACGAATACGGGTCAACATATCTGCTATAGGATCTTGCATGCTCATCTATAACACTCCCCTGATTACCAACTTGCCTTTTTAAGACCAGGAATCTCACCACGCATGGCTGACTCACGAACCTTAATACGGCTTAAACCAAACTTACGAAGGACGCCATGAGGACGACCAGTTTGACGACAACGACGACGTTGACGTGATGGACTAGAATCACGAGGAAGCGTTTGCAATTTAAGCACTGCATTCCAACGATCTTCATCTGATGCATTAAGATCAGAGATAATCGCTTTTAATTCTTGACGCTTTGCAAAATATTTTTCTGCTAGCTTTACGCGTTTCTTATCGCGTTCAATCATTGATTGTTTAGCCATTATGCCCTACCTTACTTACGAAATGGGAAGTTAAAGGCAGATAATAAAGCTCGGCCTTCTTCATCTGATTGTGCAGTAGTGGTGATAGTAATATCTAAACCACGAACACGATCAACTTTGTCATAATCGATTTCAGGGAAAACGATTTGCTCACGAACACCCATGCTATAGTTGCCACGACCATCAAAAGATTTTGCGCTTAAACCGCGAAAATCTCGAGTACGAGGAAGGGCAATATAAACTAGACGCTCAAAAAATTCCCACATACGTTCGCCACGTAAAGTGACTTTACAACCAATAGGATACCCTTGACGGATTTTAAAACCAGCAACTGATTTGCGTGCTTTAGTGACTAGTGGTTTTTGACCACTGATTGCAGCTAAATCTGCAACAGCATTATCTAATAATTTCTTATCAGTAATTGCTTCACCCACACCCATATTCAAGGTGATCTTTTCGATCCGAGGGACTTGCATGACAGATTTGTAGCCAAACTGTTCTTGCAGTTTATTTACTACCTGTGCTTTGTAGTAATCATGCAGTTTCGCCATCGTACACTCCAAATTACTTAATTGATTAATTCATTAGTAGACTTATAAAAACGGACTTTTTTACCGTCTTCAATACGAAAGCCTACGCGATCTGCTTTGCCTGTAGCTGGATTAAAAATTGCCACATTAGAAACATTGATAGCTGCTTCTTTTTCAACAATTCCACCTTCTTGATTTAATGCAGGTACTGGTTTTTGATGTTTTTTCACCAAATTGATACCTTCAACAATCACTTTGCCTGTAGACAAAACACTCTTAACTTTACCGCGTTTACCCTTATCTTTGCCAGTTAACACGATAACTTCATCTTCTCGACGGATTTTCGCTGCCATTACCCGCTCCTTACAGTACTTCTGGTGCTAATGAAATGATCTTCATAAACTTCTCAGAGCGAAGTTCACGAGTGACCGGTCCAAAAATACGCGTACCAATCGGTTGCTCACTGTTATTATTTAAAATAACACAAGCATTGCGATCGAAACGAATGACAGATCCATCAGGGCGACGAACACCTTTTCTAGTGCGCACAACAACAGCTTTAAGTACATCACCTTTTTTAACTTTACCACGCGGAATTGCTTCTTTAATGGTAACTTTGATGATATCGCCTACTGCTGCATAACGACGGTGCGATCCACCGAGAACCTTGATACACATTACGCTACGTGCGCCAGAGTTATCGGCAACATCTAGCCTAGTCTGTTCTTGGATCATTTTAATGCTCCGTATAAATTAATTATTGTCTAATCTACCTTCATCCACCTCAACTACCATGGATAAGAATAGACAACCAAAAACCCACTTACGTGAGGATGCATAGTATAACACCACTCAAATAAAATGGATAGCATAAAATAAACGGCCGTTCAGCCGTTTATTATATTATGTACAGTTTTCAATCAAAAAAAGATTAAATAACTGCTTTTTCAACGATTCGAACAAGAGTCCAAGATTTGGTTTTTGATAATGGACGACACTCTTTAATCTCTACAGTATCACCAATACCACACTCGTTGTTTTCATCATGTACATGCAATTTAGTCGTACGTTTAATGAACTTACCATATAACGGATGCTTCACTTTACGTTCAATAGCTACAGTAATAGATTTATCCATTTTGTCGCTAATAACACGACCTTGCTGAGTACGAATTTTTACTTCAGTAGTCATATTACGCACCCGCCTTTTCAGTTAATAATGTTTTAACACGTGCAATATTACGACGCACTTGTTTTAACATATGAGTCTGTGTTAACTGACCTCCAGCTAATTGCATACGTAAGTTAAATTGCTCACGTAATAAATTAAGAAGTTCAGTATTTAACTCTTCAACGCTTTTTTCGCGTAGCTCTTTTGCTTTCATTTACATCACCGTCTTAATCACAAAGGTGGTTTTAATTGGCAGTTTTGCAGCTGCCAACGCAAATGCTTCACGAGCAACTTCTTCCGGTACACCGTCCATTTCATAAAGGACTTTACCTGGTTGAATCTGAGCAACCCAGTATTCAACGTTACCCTTACCTTTACCCATACGCACTGCAAGTGGTTTTTCGGTAATTGGTTTATCAGGGAAAACTCGAATCCAGATTTTACCTTGACGCTTAACTGCACGAGTCATTGCACGACGTGCTGCTTCGATCTGGCGCGCAGTCAAACGACCACGACCTACAGCCTTAAGACCGAATGTACCGAAACTAACGTCAGTACTTACAGCAAGACCACGATTGCGGCCCTTGTGCACTTTACGGAATTTTGTACGCTTTGGTTGTAACATCAGCGACGCTCCTTATTGTTTTCGGCCTTTTCGCTGCTTTTTCGGTTGAGCAGCAGGTTGTTTTTCTGCTTGTTCAACGGCAGCCATACCACCAAGGATCTCACCTTTGAAGATCCACACTTTAACACCAATAATACCATAGGTAGTTAATGCTTCAGATAAACCATAGTCAATATCAGCTCGTAATGTATGTAAAGGTACACGACCTTCACGATACCATTCGCTACGAGCAATTTCAGCACCGCCTAAACGACCACTTACTTCGACTTTGATACCTTTAGCACCCGCCTTCATTGCATTTTGAACCGCACGTTTCATAGCACGACGGAACATAACACGGCGTTCTAACTGAGAAGTAATGCTATCAGCAACTAATTTAGCATCAAGTTCTGGTTTACGAACTTCAGCAATATTAATTTGTACTGCAACATCACGTTTTTCTCTTTTGTCTTTATATTTATTGACAATAGAAGCTACGGCATTACGTAATTTTTCAACGTCCTCGCCTTTTTTACCAATCACGATACCCGGACGAGCAGTGTGAATAGTAATACGAACGTTAGTTTCTGCTGAACGGTCGATCACAATCTTAGAGATTGACGCTTGAGATAATTCTTTATTTAAGAATTCACGCACTCTAAAATCACTTTCTAAATTATCAGCGAATGTCTTTGTACCCGAATACCATGTAGATGTCCAAGGCTTGACAATGCCTAATCGGATACCATTTGGATTTACTTTTTGACCCATTGCTATTCTCCAGCCTAGCGATCTGAAACGATCACGGTGATGTGACTCGTACGCTTCAAAATTCGATCTGCACGACCTTTCGCACGAGGCATAATACGCTTCATGGTTGGGCCTTCATCTACGAAAATCTTCGCAACTTTTAGATCATCAATATCAGCACCATCGTTATGCTCTGCGTTAGCAATAGCAGACTCTAATACTTTTTTAACAAGTACAGCCGCTTTTTTATTGGTGTACGTTAAAATATCTAGTGCCTGAGACACATTCTTACCGCGAACAAGATCTGCAACTAAGCGAACCTTTTGTGCAGAAGAACGAGCGTGGCGGTACTTTGCAATTGTTTCCATCTCTTTCTCCTACTTATTTCTTCTTAGCTTTCTTATCAGCCGCATGGCCGCGATAAGTACGAGTCGGCGCGAATTCACCCAATTTATGACCAACCATTTCGTCGGAAACATAAACTGGAACGTGCTGACGACCATTATGGACAGCGATGGTCAAACCGATCATGTTAGGAAAGATCGTTGAACGACGGGACCAAGTACGAATTGGTTTCTTGTCCCCGCTTTCCACCGCTTTCTCTACCTTCTTCAGCAAGTGTAGGTCAATAAAAGGACCCTTCTTGAGAGAACGTGGCATAGCTAATCCTCTATATTAATTATTTCTTATTGCGACGGCGAACAATATACTTATCAGTACGTTTGTTGCTACGCGTTTTCAATCCTTTGGCTTTTTGACCCCATGGAGACACAGGATGTTTACCAAAGTTACGACCTTCACCACCACCATGTGGATGGTCTACCGGGTTCATTGCTGTACCACGAACAGTAGGACGAACACCACGCCAACGCGTTGCACCCGCTTTACCTAATACACGAAGCATATGCTCTGAATTACCAACTTCACCAATAGTGGCACGACAATCAGATAATACTTTACGCATTTCACCTGAACGTAGACGTAATGTTACATAAGCACCATCACGCGCAACGATTTGAACATAACTACCAGCAGAGCGAGCAATTTGTCCGCCTTTACCTGGTTTCATTTCAATATTATGCACAGTAGAACCGACTGGGATATTGCGCATTGGTAAACAGTTACCTGTTTTAATTGCTGCATCAACACCAGATTGGATCTGATCACCTGCTTTTAAGCCTTTAGGCGCTAAAATATAACGGCGTTCACCGTCTTTATATAAAACCAATGCAATATTTGCACTACGGTTTGGATCATATTCCAAACGTTCAACAACTGCTGGAATACCATCTTTATTACGCTTAAAGTCAACAATACGATAATGTTGTTTATGACCACCACCAATGTGACGGGTAGTGATACGACCATTATTATTGCGACCACCAGTTTTGCTTTTTGAATCAAGCAACGGTGCATAAGGTTTACCTTTATGCAACTCTGGGTTAACCACTTTAACAACGTGGCGACGACCCGGAGATGTAGGTTTACACTTAACAACTGCCATTGTTCTTACTCCTCCGAATTACTCAGCGACGCCAGCAAGGTCTAAATTTTGACCTTCTGCTAAAGTAACGTAAGCTTTTTTCCAGTCGCTACGGCGACCGATTTGTTGACCACGACGTTTAACTTTACCTTTAACAACAAGTGTATTAACGTCATCTACTTTAACTTCAAATAGTTGTTCAACTGCGGCTTTAATCTCTCTCTTAGTAGCATCTTTAGCAACTTTCAATACTAATGTATTTGTTTTTTCCATTGAAATAGATGCTTTTTCAGAAACATGTGGTGCTCGCAGGACTTTAAGCAGACGCTCTTCACGAATCATGCTAACATCTCCTCTACTTGTTTAACGGCATCAACTGTGATAACCACTTTGTCAAATGCAATCAAACTAACTGGATCAATACCTGCCACATCACGCACATCAACTTTATGTAAGTTACGTGCTGCTAAGAAAAGATTTTCATCAACTTCAGAAGCGATAATAAGAACATCATTAAGATTCATATCGTTTAATTTCTGAGTTAATAATTTAGTCTTAGGTGCTTCAACAGTAAATGTTTCAACCACAACTAAACGTTCTTGACGCACTAATTCAGAGAAAATACTCTTTAATGCACCACGATACATTTTACGGTTAACTTTTTGGCTATGATCTTGTGGTTTTGCTGCAAATGTTACACCACCACTGCGCCAGATTGGGCTCTTAATTGAACCTGAACGAGCACGACCGGTACCTTTTTGACGCCATGGTTTTTTACCTGAACCAGCGATTTCTGCACGAGTTTTTTGTGCGCGAGAACCTTGACGAGCAGCAGATGCATAAGCAACAACTACTTGATGAACTAACGCTTCATTAAACTCACGTCCGAAGGTAGTTTCGGAAACAGAAAGCGCTTTCGCGTCTTTTACTACTAATTCCATCTCTATCTCCTCGACGTTAAGCCTTGATTGCCGGTTTAACAATTACGTCACTATTGATTGCGCCAGGAACTGCACCTTTAATTAATAAAAGATTACGTTCAGCATCAACACGTACAATATCTAAGTTTTGAACAGTTACACGTTCATTACCTAGGTGACCTGCCATTTTACGACCTTTAAACACTTTACCCGGAGTTTGGTTTTGACCAATAGAACCATGACCACGGTGTGCCAAAGAGTTACCATGAGTAGCATCTTGAGTACGGAAATTCCAACGTTTAGTAACGCCAGCAAAACCTTTACCTTTAGATGTTCCAGTAACATCAACTTTCTTAACGTCAGCGAAGATATCAACGTTAATACTTTGACCTACAGAAAATTCGCCTTCTTCAAAACGGAATTCCCATAGACCACGACCAGCTTCAACGCCAGCCTTAGCGAAATGACCTGCTTCAGGTTTGTTTACGCGGCTTGCTTTTTTGCTGCCAGTAGTAACCTGAATAGCTTGATAACCATCATTCTCAAGTGTTTTAACTTGAGTAATGCGGTTGCTTTGAACTTCAACTACGGTGACAGGAATAGAAACACCATCTTCAGTGAAGATACGCGTCATTCCTACTTTACGACCGATTAAACCAATCATTATTTCGACCTCTCAATCATTCAGCTTAGGATTAACCTAAACTGATCTGCACATCAACACCGGCAGCAAGGTCTAGACGCATTAAAGCATCAACTGTTTTTTCAGTTGGCTCAACAATATCAACTAGACGCTTATGAGTGCGAATCTCGTACTGATCACGCGCATCTTTATTTACGTGTGGAGAAATCAATACAGTGAAACGCTCTTTGCGTGTCGGTAATGGAATAGGACCACGAACTTGCGCACCTGTGCGCTTCGCAGTTTCTACAATTTCAGCAGTTGATTGATCAATCAAACGATGATCAAACGCTTTTAACCGGATACGGATTCTTTGGTTCGACATGAGACCAGAGCTCCATTATTTAAAAGTTATAACAAAAGACTACTCCTCTTTCCCTGTTTCGATTGACAGGAGAGTGTAATCCGTTCTTTTTCGTAACCCCCAAATCGGGAGTATTGTTGATATAATTAGCTATTTTTTATATAACAATTATATCTTTTTCTCATTTGCTTACATAAAGGCAATAAACAAAGTGAGCCGATTATACTCTGTTAGTTAACTAACGGCAAGGAATAAATACAGATATTTGGGTTTAAAGATGGGAAGCTTTTTCTGGTTATTAATTTACAATTACCAAATTTCAATCAAATAACCAGATTTAATGTTATTTTTATATTAACCCATAATGGATAATCATTATGATAACTTCCTAATGATCTTCTTTGGCATGATTAAGGCTATATCTTGGGATTTCGACCTCTAAATCTTCATTCGTGACACGAGCTTGACAGCTTAAACGACTATGCAGTTCAACTCCCCAGGCTTTATCTAACATATCATCTTCTTGCTCATCGCTTACTTCAAGCGAATCAAATCCCTTACGCACAATACAGTGGCATGTTGAACAAGCACATGACATTTCACAAGCATGCTCGATTTCAATATCATTGCGCAATGCCACTTCTAAAATGGATTCGCCTTCTTGGGCATCAACAGTTTTTCCATCTGGACAAAGCTCCGTATTCGGTAAAAAAGTAATTTTTGGCATAATAATCTCGTTAGTTAAATATCATCAACGTTATGGCCAGTTAACGCATGTCGAATTGACCTATCCATTCGCTTAGCTGCAAAATTTTGTGTTACTTTATCAACAATTTTAATTTGTTTTTCAATTGCATAACTGTCATTTGACTCACTTACAGCTTGTAATTGATGCTTAGCAATTAAAATATGGTTTAGTTCACTTTCATCTAATAAGTCAGCATCTTTATCTAAAGCACTTTGCAAGCTTTCAAGCACTCTAGCTGCCTCAACTTTTTGTTCAGCAAGTATTCGAATCTGTTTATCTTGCTGTGCGTAACTGATTGAATCTTGAATCATATCGGCAATTTCATTATCAGTCAGTCCATATGAAGGTTTTACTTGGATAGCAGCTTCAATACCCGTTGATTTTTCCATTGCTGTTACACTTAATAAACCATCAGCATCAACTTGGAAAGTCACCCTAATGTGCGCACCACCAGCAGGCATTGCTGGAATACCTTGCAGAGTAAAACGAGCCAAAGATCGACAATCAGCAACACTTTCACGTTCTCCTTGTAAAACATGAACCATCATCGCGGTTTGACCATCTTTAAAAGTTGTAAACTCTTGAGCTCTTGCACACGGAATTGTACTATTACGTGGAATAATTTTTTCGACCAATTCACCCATGATCTCAATGCCTAACGACAATGGGATCACATCAAGCAATAACATATCTGAATCGGGTTTATTGCCAACCAAAATATCGGCCTGAATAGCTGCACCAATAGCAACTACTTTATCAGGATCGATAGATATCAAGGGATTAGTTTTAAAATAATTCCCTACTAATTCTCGCACTAATGGCACACGAGTAGAGCCGCCAACCATAACAACTTCAACTACTTCATCCACATTAATCTCGGCATCTTTCAATGCACGGCGACAAACAGCTAAAGTGCGTTTAACCAATGGCTCAATTAATTGTTGAAATTGCTGGCGAGTAATAGTCAAAGATTGATTATCCAGAGAAAATACAGCTAAATCTTGCTCACTTAATAAAATCTTTATTTCGGTAGCTTGGCTACTGATTTTTTGATTAATATAAGGATCTATATTATTAGTTAATCCTAATTTCTCTTTTATATAGTCAGCAAGTAGCCGATCAAAATCATCACCACCAAGAGCTGAGTCACCACTAGTTGCTAGAACCTCAAAAACACCTTTATTTAAGCGTAAAATAGAAATATCAAAAGTACCGCCACCTAAATCATAAACAGCGATTATACCTTCCTTCCCTGAATCTAAACCGTACGCAATCGCAGCGGCTGTAGGTTCATTAAGTAGGCGCAATACATGCAAGCCAGCTAATTTGGCAGCATCTTTTGTTGCTTGCCGCTGTGCATCATCAAAATAAGCTGGCACAGTAATAACCACACCATCAATTTCACCTTGTAAGCTCTCTTTTGCTCGCTCAGCTAACGCTGTCAAAATTTCTGATGAAACTTGTATTGGATTTACTTTTTCATTAGGCAAATTTAATAAAGGAACACCATTTTCAGTTTGTGAAAAAGTATAAGGAAATTGTGATAAATCTATATCAGATAAACTTCGCCCCATTAATCGCTTAATAGAGCTAACTGTATTTTGCGGATCATTCACAGCATTATCTTTGGCATTTTTTCCAATCGTGATAACAAAGTTATCATCATGATCGATGCCATAATGCACAACGGATGGCAATAGCGGATTACCTTCTAAATCAGGCAATACCTCTGCTTGTCCACTTCGTACCGTTGCTACTAATGAATTAGTTGTACCAAGATCAATTCCTACAGCAAGGCGGCGATGATGTGGTAGTGGAGTTTGTCCTGGTTCGCTGATCTGTAATAATACCATTTAATCTATCTCTATCGATATGTTACTTATCTTAAATTATAAATCAAATTGCTTTTCTTGTAACTTTTCGATTTGTTCAATCAATCTGGCAAGATAGCGAATTTTGTAGATCTGATTAAGTGCTTTTGACCAATCTTGATTAGTAATAAATTGTAATAATTCGTTATAGACTATCTTTTGACGAGCAACAATCTCAGCATAAAAATCATCTAATAATTCAAAATTATCTTTACTTTCGATATCATCAAGTCTTTCACGTAAAACAAATTGCTCCATTAAAAAATCAGTATCATGAATAATACTTTGTTCAGTTGCTACGTCAAAACCTTGTAGAGATAAAAAATACTCAGCGGCTTTAATTGGATTTTTTAACGTATGATAACCATCATTAATTATTGCTGACTTTTGAACAATTGCTACTTTATCAATATCGTTTACAACAGCAAAATTATCTGGATGATATTGCTTTTGCAATTGCTGATAATGAGTTGCTAGTTGAGCGACATCCACCGGCAATTGAGCTGGCAAACTAAATAGCTCGAAGTAATTAACCATAATTATTGTGTCCGATTAAACATTAAAGCTTTCGCCACAGCCACATTCGTGCTTCGTATTAGGATTATTAAACTTGAAACCTTCATTTAATCCTTCTTTAACAAAATCAAGTTCAGTACCATCAATATAAACTAAGCTTTTTTTATCCACGATAACTTTGACATGTTTATCTTCAAAGACACTATCATCATCATTAATCACATCGGCAAACTCTAAAACATAAGCCATACCAGAACAACCAGATGTTTTAACACCTAATCGTAACCCAACACCCTTTCCGCGATTAGCCAAAAAGGCTTGAACACGATCAGCTGCGCTATTAGTCAATGTGATTGCCATTAACGTTGTCCTTTTTTGGTTTTGTAGTCATCAATAGCAGCTTTAATTGCATCTTCCGCTAAAATTGAACAGTGAATTTTAACCGGAGGTAAAGCAAGTTCTTTAGCAATATCCGTATTTTTGATAGCTTCTGCTTCGTCTAATGATTTACCTTTTATCCATTCTGTAACCAATGAACTTGATGCAATTGCACTACCACAACCATAAGTTTTAAACTTAGCATCTTCAATAATACCGTTGTCATTCACTTTGATTTGTAGACGCATCACATCACCACACGCCGGTGCGCCAACCATACCACTACCAACATTAGGATCATTTTGATCAAACGAACCAACATTACGTGGGTTTTCGTAATGATCAACAACTTTTTCACTATATGCCATAATTTACTCCCAATTTTAATGTGCTGACCATTTAATCTTTGTTAAATCAACGCCATCTTTAAACATTTCCCAAAGAGGCGATAAATCCCTTAATTTCCCAATAGATTCTCTAATTAATTTAATGACATAATCAATTTCTTCTTCTGTGGTAAAACGACCAATAGAAAATCGAATTGAACTATGAGCCAGCTCATCATTAAGCCCTAATGCCCGTAATACATAAGACGGCTCTAAACTCGCAGATGTGCATGCAGAACCAGATGAAACAGCTAAATCTTTTAAAGCCATCATCAACGATTCACCTTCAATGTAAGCAAAACTCACATTTAAGATATTTGGCACACTGTGCTCCAAAGAACCATTTAAATAAACCTCTTCAATGTCTTTTAAACCATCCCATAAACGATTTTTTAAAGCCAATAAACGAGGCATTTCAGTAACCATCTCTTGTTTAGCTATATGATATGCTTCACCCATGCCCACAATTTGATGCACAGGTAAAGTACCAGAGCGCATACCTCGTTCATGACCACCGCCATGCATTTGAGCTTCAATACGAACACGCGGTTTACGCCTTACATAAAGCCCACCAATACCTTTTGGTCCATAAATTTTATGACCAGAAAATGACATTAAATCAACTTTTAAGTTAGCTACATCAATTGGTAATTTACCAACAGACTGGGTTGCATCAACATGAAAAACAATGCCTCTTTCACGGCACATCTCACCAATTTTTTCGATGTCTTGTATTACACCCGTTTCATTGTTGACATGCATAATTGATACAACGGTTGTATCACTACGCATAGCCGTTGCAAGTTTATCAAGATCAAGGATCCCATCGGATTCTGGCGTTAAATAAGTTACTTCATAACCTTCTCGCTCAAGTTGGCGACAAGTATCAAGCACAGCCTTGTGCTCAGTTTTACAAGTAATAATGTGCTTACCTTTGGCTTGATTAAAATGAGCGGCACCTTTAATTGCTAAATTATCAGCTTCTGTTGCCCCTGACGTAAAGACAATTTCGCGTGAATCAGCACCAATAAGATCGGCAATTTGATTACGGGCAATATCAACGGCTTCTTCAGCTTGCCAGCCAAATTTGTGGGAACGAGATGCTGGGTTACCGAATATACCGTCTGGCGTTAAATACTGCATCATTTTTTCAGCAACTCTAGGATCTACAGGCGTTGTCGCTGCATAATCCATATAAATAGGTAGTTTCATTAATTACTCCCAATGAAAAATTCTGTATTCTATTTTTATTAATTAATTTGAACGTGTTGTATATTACTTTGTCGGCTAGCAACAGCTTTAACTTCTTTATTATTGACCAATTCACTCAATGTAATGCTAGTTAAAAAGTCCTCAATTCGTTCACTTAAATCATTCCACAGTGTATGGGTTAAACATCTAACACCGCCTTGACATCCATCTTGCCCGTGACATTTTGTCGCATGCACTGTTTCATCGACAGCTTTAACAATTGAACTAATAGCAATTTGATCCATAGAACGACTCAGTATATAACCGCCACCAGGGCCTCTAACACTGCGCACCAAACCATTTTTTCGTAATCGAGCAAACAATTGTTCAAGATAAGAAAGTGAAATTTCTTGACGTTCTGAAATATCAGCTAGTGATACCGGTCCTGAATCTGCATGTAAAGCAACATCAAGCATTGCTGTCACCGCGTATCGCCCTTTTGATGTCAGTTTCATTGAGCATTCCTTTATATGTGTGTATGCATATTGTATATATCCTTTCGATTTAGTCAAGTATTTAGTTGAGTGTTTTAGTAGGAATTAAACCGCAGTTCATTATCGACGAATCATAGCTTAATATGCTAATCTAATAAACTAAATTAACATAGGAGTTAAAGGATGAAATTAGTATTACGTTATTTTTTGATAATTAACCTATTGTTCACAGGTAACATTTATGCAGATAGTTATCAAAAAGGTCGAGAAAATTATCAAAAATGGCTTAACTCCTATCAATCACTTAACTTTGAAGAACAGCAAACATTACTCTCTACCATAAAAGATTATCCATTGTATCCTTATGCTGCTGTACAGTTTTTTCAGAGTAATATTAAAATCGTTTCACCACAAATGGTAAGCGATTTTATTAATCAATATAATAATTTTCCGCTAACAGCTTCATTAACACAATCTTATTTAAGCGAATTAAGCAATCGTCAAGATTGGAATTCAATCGTTTCGTTCCCAAAAGATAACTCCATACTCTCTAACTGTCGTTATCAATATGCATTACTACAACAAGGAAATAACGAGGTTGCTTTTAGCTCTGTTGAATCTCTTTGGATGACAGGCAAAGAACTTCCTTCTGCATGCGATCCATTACTTGACGCTTGGGCTCAAGCAGGTAAACGGACAGCTAATTTAATACTATTACGTATCGAACTTGCTATTGATGCAAATAATTTAAAATTAGCCAAACACCTAGCTAATTTACTTGATGACAACTACAAAACAACAAAAATCAATTTACTAGCTGTTCTTAATAATCCTAAAAAATTAGAAGATTTTTCAAAAAATATTAAAGCTAGCTCTTTCACTAAAAAAGTTGTCTTATCATCATTCCCTCGCTTAGTAAAAGCTGATATGAATTTAGCTGCAGCATTATTACCAAAATTAGTTAAACAGCAAACTTTAAGTAAAGCAGAGCAGGTAGCATTACAAAAGAGTTTAGCTAACAGCTACTTTAAAAATTCTGCAACAGATGAACAAATTAAATGGCGTGATAGCTATATTGAAAAATACCACGATACAACATTAGTTGAAAAACGTATCCGCCTTGCTATCGATAACTATAACTTCACAGACATCGCTTATTGGATAGCACAACTATCACCAGAAGATCAATTAAAAGAAGACTGGCAATATTGGCAAGCTAGAGTTTTATTAAATAATAATAAAAAAAGTGAAGCTAACAAAATTTTGCAAACACTCACAACCAAACGTGGGTTTTATGGCATGATAAGTGCACAAACTCTTAATCAACCTTATTCGATCAATAACCAATCACCAAAGATTACACCATCAGAAATATCAACCTTAAAAAGCAAATACGACAATCAACCCTATGTAAAAAGAATTAACGAATTACGTTATTTAGGAATGCTTTCAGAATCAAGCTACGAATGGCGATATATGTTAAATAATCAAAAAAATAAGAATGAATATTTAGCATTATCTCAATATGCTTTACAAAAAGGGTGGGGGGATCTTAGTATTCAAGCAACCATTGCAGGCAAACTCTGGAATAACTGGACAGAGCGTTTGCCTATTATGTACAAAGATTTATATAACAATGCATTAAAAGATAAAGCTATTGGTTTATCTTATGCTTTAGCTATTTCTCGCCAAGAAAGTGCACTTGATACTACTGTCAAATCACCTGTCGGCGCCAGTGGATTAATGCAACTAATGCCAGCTACAGCAAAAGAGACAGCTAAAAAAGTTAATTCATTAACTTATATTTCATCAGCACAATTGTTTGATCCTCAAACAAATATACAGTTAGGCACTACCTATTTAAACACTGCTTATCTACAAAATGATAAAAATCGTATATTATCTTCAGCCGCTTATAATGCTGGTCCAAATAAT
Organism: Gilliamella sp. BG1; assembly: GCF_046635625.1. NCBI lineage: Bacteria > Pseudomonadati > Pseudomonadota > Gammaproteobacteria > Orbales > Orbaceae > Gilliamella > Gilliamella sp. BG1. The sequence continues at coordinate 117,315 of NZ_JBIDFG010000008.1, forward strand.
GTTAAGCGCTGGCTAAAAAAGAGTAACGGAAAACTTGATGCAGTAGCATTTATCGATAGTATACCGTTTACTGAAACACGTAATTACGTCAAAAACGTATTGGTATATGATTATATTTATCAAGTAATCTTAGGGCAAAAAAATGTCAATTTTCTTAGCTCAAATGAATTTAATAAACAATATTAATGGTGATTATAATGAAAACTAACGAATGGAAACAAACAGTTGAATTATTACACCAAGCATTTAACGATGGTTATTCACTGGATATATTAAAATTACTAATGACAGCCGATGAGCGAGATGCTTTAATTACTCGAGTTAAAATCGTACATTCATTACTTGATGGTTCAATCAATCAACGCCAACTTAAAGAGCAACTAAAAATTGGTATTGCAACTGTAACAAGAGGCTCTAATAGCCTAAAAGAGACAACTCCAGAATTTAAACAGTGGTTAGAAAAGATTTTATTAAACTCAGATAACTAAATAATTCAGTCAATATCTAATAGCAGATTTTTATATCATATTATAACTATAAACTTGATTGGATATTGACTTCACTATCAGCAACAACCGGCACACAATAATCACACTCCATATGCTTAATATCCTTAAACGATTCAACAGAGTCATCGCGAAGATTATGATGAATCTCAATTACACAACTAGAGCAACGTAAGCGTACCTTTAATGCTGGCATAGCAGCTAAATGCACTTGTGAAATAAAATCGCCAAACTCATCAGGAGAACCAATATATCTAAAGCAAAGATACAATCCTCCTTCATTAACTATCTGCTCAATATGCTCTAAATTATTATTCTGATCTAAAGCAATTGTATAAAAAAGCTCTTGTTCATTAGCATTATCTTTGCTTTTCAATATACGGCTAAAAGCATAAATTTTATCTGGCAAGTTTTCACATGTATTGCCACAACGAGATATATAATTATGAAAAAATTGCGATCTTAGTTTATTTTCTTCATCTAATAATTGACTCAAATTGCAATTATTTTTAAAGGTGATACCCCAAAACGTTTTTTGAGGCATATTAACAAATTTTGGCTCAGGCAATGAAAACCGGTTTTTATTAAGCTCAATAGCAGGAGTTAATCCTGTAGGATCCCAAATATCTCCTCGTCGGTAACTTGCTGGAGTTTCATTGAATTGTTTTTTAAAAGAACGAGTAAATGTTTGTTGAGAATCAAAACGATATTGCATCGCAATATCTAAAATAGGCTTACTTGTCATGCGTAAAGCAAGCGCAGCATAAGTTAAACGACGATGTCGAATATAAGTACCAAGAACTTGACCAGTTACCTCTTTAAACATACGTTGTAAATGCCACTTTGAATAACCTGATTTTTGTGCAACATGATCAATAGATAATGGTTGTTCCAAATTTTTTTCAATCCAAACGATAAGATCTGAAATAATACTAACTTGATTCATAAAACCCCATCAGAATGTCAAATGGCAAACGTTATCCGATTATGACTCAATCCCAGCAATAAGCAAGATTTAAATAAAAATTATTTTCTGCCATTATTAGCAAAAAGAATGAGCTCCAGCTTGGTGTTCAGTAATATCTTTTACACCAGCGAGTTCAGGAAACTCTGCCATTAATTGCTTCTCAATACCTTCTTTCAAAGTATAATCAACCATTGAGCAACCATTACACCCCCCACCAAATTGTAAAACAACATAATTATCTTCGGTCAACTCCACTAAACTAACATGGCCACCATGGCTAGCTAATTGCGGATTGACCTGTGCTTGAATTGCGTAATTAACACGCTCAATAAGAGGTGCATCATCAGCTACTTTTTTCATTTTTGAATTTGGTGCTTTTAATGTTAACTGCGAACCTAATTCATCAGTCACATAATCAATGACAGCTTCTTCTAAAAATGGCGCACTAATTTCATCAATATAAACTGAAAAATCAGCATACCGTTCTTCTATATCGCTATCTTCTATAGTATCAGCAGGGCAATACGAAACACCGCATTCAGCACTTGGAGTACCAGGGTTAATAACAAATACTCGAATTTGTGTTCCATCAGGTTGATTAGCAAGCAATTTTTTAAAGTGCTGTTGAGCTGATTCAGAAATAGTGATAATAGACATAATCCCTCACTTTAATGTAGTTAGGTAATAAACAAACCTAACATCATTTATAATATATTAATAATAATAGTTGACTAACTCTCTTGGTTATTATAGGGGTTGTTTAGGATTTTACAATACTGTACGGCATAAACAAACAACATAAACATTCGTTGCTCCACAATTTTTTAGTTGCTGACTAATTGCATTAATCGTATTACCTGTTGTAACGATATCATCAATAAGCATTACTGATTTATGTGAAAGATTTTGATGGCATGTAAAAAGCTTTTCAACATTAGTGATTCGCTCTGTAAGAGATAGTTTTTTTTGATCTTGTACATTTGACGTTCGAGATAGTAAATAAGGATAAAATTCACAATCTAACCATCTTGCAATCGGTTTTGCCAATAACTCAGCTTGATTAAAACCACGAGACCAATAACGAAAATGATGCAATGGCACACAAGTGACCAAATCGGGCTTAATTAACGCATCGATTTCTCGCCGTTGATACCAAGCCAAAAACATCAATCTTGCCAATGCAGTACTCAATTCAATTTTGTTGTAGAACTTTAGATGATGAATCAATTTTTTTAAAGGATTAACATACTCAGAAACAGCAATAAGTTCATCCCAATAAGGTTTCTTTGCACGACACCGATAACATATATCAGTCGATAAAGAATGTGGTAAACAGCATTGATGGCAGACTTTATTAAATTTAGGTATATTTTGAACACATTGGCTACAAATGCCATGATGAGATAGAAATAAAGGCATATCACACAAAATACATCGCATAAAATTTAACAGTTTTTTTGTAAAAAAGTTTCAGGTTACACTATGTTTCAGTATAAAAACGGTTAGTATAAAAAAGGGAGTTATAAAAAACATTTTTTATAACTCCTTATCTTATTAATGTTTAAAATCAGGTTAACATCAATAAAATAGACCAATCAATTTTTTAATTAAATATAATTAAATCGTTATACGATATACAGCACAAAAAATTATCCGATTTTGCATAATTGTTATTTAAATTAGCTTAATATTCGGTATAATCAGCCAATTCAAATGGAAAGAGGTTTTTATTATATGAGAAAAATCAAACTATTAATTTTAACATTACTGCTAACAATTTTTTCAACTGTCGCCTCAGCTACTCCTCAAGTCTTATTACAAACCAGTATGGGCGATATTGAGATTGAACTAGACAGCGAACATGCGCCAATTACCACTAAAAACTTTCTTGATTATGTTAATAGTGGTTTTTATGAAAATTTAACTTTCCACCGTGTAATTCCTGGATTTATGATTCAAGGTGGTGGCGCTGATGATCAACTAAAATTTAAAGAGAATAATCCACCAATTAAAAATGAAGCAGACAATGGTTTAAAAAATGATCGTGGCACCATTGCAATGGCAAGAACGAGTGAAATAAACAGCGCAACCAGTCAATTTTTTATCAACGTAGTAAACAATGATTTCCTTAATTACAAATCACCAGAACAATATGGTTATGCTGTATTTGGTAAAGTAACTAAAGGGATGGATATAGTTGATAAAATTGTTAGTGTCCCAACTAAACGCGTGGGACCACATCAAAATGTGCCAGTTGAGCCTATTTATATCAAAAAAGCAATTGTTATTAAAAATGATTAAAATTGCACTTTGTTAACAAAAACCACTTTAAAACCACTTTTTAAAAGTGGTTTTTTGTTTATTTAAGCTGACTAAGTAAATTAGCAATTGTCCTCACACCAATACCTGTTGCCCCTGTTGCCCATAGAGCTGTGGCGCTTTTACGGAATGTTGCAGAACAATCAATATGTAGCCAATTTTTTTGATAATTTTTAATAAAATGCGATAAGAAAGCCGCAGCAGTACTTGCCCCAGCAGTATTAGGTATACCTGAATTTGCTATATCAGCAAATGATGATGGGAATTGCGAACGATGAAAGTCGGCTAATGGTAATCGCCAAAAAGCTTCATGCTCAATATCGCTACTAGCTAACAATTGGCTAGCAAATTTATCATCAAACGAAAGTAATGACTGATAATCATTCCCCACCGCAATCTTAGCCGCTCCAGTCAGTGTTGCACAATCAATAATATAATGAGGCTGGTCATTATCAGCACAAATTAAACCATCAGCCAAAACTAGTCGCCCTTCTGCATCAGTGTTATCAACTTCAACCGTTTTACCGTTACGGTAACGAATAATATCGCCTAATTTAAACGCATTGCCACTGACTAAATTATCCGCGCAACATAGATAAAGTTTAATACGTTGATTTAAACCGCGCGCAATGGCTAATGCTAATGCACTTGTTACTAACGCAGCCCCACCCATATCTGAGCGCATTGACTCCATAAAATTACTTGGTTTTAAACTATATCCTCCTGAATCAAAGGTAATACCTTTACCAACTAAACAGGCTGTTATCGGTGAATTAGGATTTTGGGTTGGGTTATAATCTAGTTCAAGCAAAGCCGCTGGCCGATCCGAACCTTTTCCAACCGTATAAATGCCCATATAATCTTGCTCTCTTAAAGCTTCACCTGAAATGATGTTGTAAGTCACAGCAGATGAGTAAGTGCTAATTAACTTAGCTGCTCGTGTGGCTAACTCAACAGGACTTAATGTTTCAGCTTGTTCATTAATAATATCCCGACACCAATCAATAATTTCTATACGATGTTTCAATTCTTGTTTGTCTTTGGTGTTGAGTTCTGACCAAGTTACTTTTGTACTTTTTTGGGCATTACGATAGCCCAACCAAAAATGCCAACAAGCTTCGATATCCCAATTTTCACCGCTTAGTTTAACCGAATTTATTCCTTGGTTATCTAACTTTCGACCTGCACGTTGAATCGCCCCTAAGCGATGTTCCGGTTTATAATGAATAGTAATCGCCTCGTTAGAAAAGCTCAGTAATGCATCTTTTCCCCACTGTTTTGATGCAGGTTTATCAGTTAGTAAAACAGATAACATCGACATAGTAAAAACCTCAAAAAATTGATAAACAACATAACAATGAGTTAATTCTAATCAGAAACGTGTTAATATAGCAAGTAAAGTTAAAAATAAATAGGGACGGGTTATGACATCAGTTGTACCAATAAAAAATGGGATTAATTTTCGTGATTTAGGTGGAATCAAAACAATTGATGGACGTCAAATTCGATCGGGTCTACTATACCGCTCAGGCGCATTCTCGCTTATTACACAACAAGAGCAATCTTTTTTAGCTAATCAGCTAAATCTGCACTACGTTTTAGACTATCGCGATCCTGATGAAATTGAGCGAAATCCAGATAAATTATGGCAAAATACTCATTATATTAATGTACCAGCTAATCCGTTGAGTAATACGATCACCGCAAGTTTAACAAGTGATCTAGGCAATGCTCACCAAACACTTAAAAAAAATGCTCCATTTGATTTTATGATTAAGCTTTACCAGTTACTACCATTTAATAACACAGCATATCAAAAACTTTCCTCAATCCTACTAAACTCACAAGGTAGACCATTGGTACAACATTGTGCTGTTGGTAAAGATCGTACAGGTGTTGGCGTTGCATTAACATTGTTTGCTTTGGGTGTTAGTGAAGAAACTGTCATGCAAGATTATTTACTAACAGAACAGCTATTGTCAGATTATCGTGAAAATCTATTAAGCCAATATCAACATAAAATGACGCCTGATGAGTTTGAAAAACGCAAATTAATTTTTGCCGCCAAAAAAGAGTATCTAACTGCGGCACTGAATGCAATTAAAACGCGTCACGGTACAATTGACAATTGGTTATCACAGGAATATCAATTAAACGAAACTAATAGAAAAAGAATTCAAGATATCTATCTGGTTTAATAAATAACAAGCCATTATCGCACCATAATAAATAATGGAAAAACATTGTATTAAGACAACAAAATTAATTTAGAGATCGGTTGATTGCTGTTCACCGACAGATGAACATTATCCACTTGACGATATTGATAATAAAATTCTTGTGCAAAAGGTGCCATAATCATCTGCTGTTTTAAGTCGACGTTAACCGATTTTATTTGCCAAACACCTTTAGCATAAAGCTTTAATGCAGACTCTTTTAATGTCCATAGTTGCCAAAAGGCTCTTAATGTATCATCTTGTTTAGTCATCCATTGATATTCGTCATCAGCAAAAAAATTTTTAGCTACTTTCAAATAATTTTTTCGTGGACGTGCTACTTCGATATCTAAACCAACCTTACCTACTAACGAAATCGCAACTGCTACCCAATCTTGGCTATGACTAATATTAAAATCTGGTAAGTGTGGCTCTAAAAAAGAGGGACGACCATTATCTCCAACCTTAATAACAGGTAACATCGAAATATCACAGTATTGTTTAAGCAAATGAGCCAAAATTGATCGGCAAACTAAAAACTGTTTTTTACGTTGGCCACTTAAATTATTCGCTTCATCAAGAAGCGTTTGAGGCAACAGTGAAAAATCAATGTCAGCATCCTTAAGACAAGCAAGTCGAACAATTAGCATAATTGGCAAGAAAATATTAATAAAATTTATTTTTTACTATTCTAACAGCATGCTATGCTAACTGTTATCAAAATTAATAAAAATATCAACCTTAATAAATAGTAGCAAGGGTGTATCATTATGTCATTACCAACAAAATTAGTTCATGCAGGACGTAAAAAGCGTTATACACAAGGCGCTGTTAATTCGGTTGTTCAACGTGCATCATCATTGGTTTTTGATTCAATTGAAACAAAAAAAGAAGCAACCAAAAACCGTGCTAATGGTGCATTATTTTATGGACGCCGTGGTACATTAACTCATTTTGCGCTACAAGATGCGATGGTTGAAATCGAAGGTGGAGCTGGTTGCTATCTATACCCTTGTGGCGCAGCTGCCGTCGCTAATGCTATTTTAGCTTTTGTTCAAGCTGGCGATCATATATTAGTGTCTGAAGCCGCTTACGAACCTACTCAAGAATTTTGTCAGCAAATTTTAAAAAATTTTGGTGTTGAAACAGATTACTTTACGCCATTAGTGGGGCACAATATTACAAATCAAATTAAACCCAATACCAAAGTCGTATTTTTAGAATCACCAAGTTCCATTACGATGGAAATTCATGATATTCCTTCAATGGTTAAAGCAATTCGCAGCGCCAATCCAGAAATTATTATTATGATCGATAATACATGGAGCGCCGGCGTATTATTTAAAGCATTAGATCATGATATTGATATCTCAATACAAGCAGGTACAAAATACCTAATCGGTCATTCTGATGCCATGATAGGCACTGCTGTTGCTAACAAACGCTGTTGGGAAAAATTACGCGAACGTTCTTACTTAATGGGACAAATGTGCGATGCGGATACCGCTTATATAGCCACACGAGGATTGCGAACATTAGCAATACGATTAAAGCAACACCACGAAAATGGCATAAAAGTAGCAAAATGGTTAGCTCATCATCCTAAAGTTGCTACCGTCAATCACCCAGCATTAGAAAGTTGTAAGGGGCATGAATTTTTTAAACGTGATTTTTCAGGTGCAAGTGGATTATTTTCTTTTGTACTCAAAGATCGATTAACTGACGAGCAATTATCTGATTTTATTGATAACTTAACTTATTTCTCAATGGCTTACTCATGGGGTGGTTTTGAATCATTAATTTTAGCCAATCAACCCGAAGAACTAGCAAAAATTAGACCTGTATCTGGTATTGATTTTAAAGGAACTTTAATTCGTCTTCATATAGGTCTTGAAGATCCCGATGATTTAATCGCCGATCTTGCTGCTGGTTTAGACAGAATCAAGCTATAAAAAATGAATCTATATAAAACCAATGCATTACGAATGTTTAGTTTAGCATAATTAAGTAGAAGATGAATAATCAAAACCAAATCACGTGTGACGAAATAATAAAACAAACAGTTTTTCATAATATAAAACACCACAAAGCGCTACTGGTTGCATATAGTGGAGGTGTTGACTCAACGGTATTAATGCATGTGCTTGTTAAGCTTAAAAAACAATTGTTACCAAATTTAGAACTAAGAGCGATCTATATTCATCATGGTTTGAGTAGCAATGCTGACAACTGGGCAACGCATTGCAGTCAACAATGCCAAACATGGCAAGTTCCAATAATTATTGAAAAAGTCAGACTTGATCCCATAGCGGGTAATATTGAAGAGCAAGCTAGAAATGCACGTTACCAAGCTATATATCACCATCTAAAAGATGATGAAACGTTATGTACAGCTCAACATCTTGATGATCAATGTGAAACTTTCTTCTTGGCATTGAAACGTGGCAGTGGACCTGCGGGATTGTCCGCAATGCCAAGGGAAAATCAACAACATCTTCGACCTTTATTAACAATATCACGATCACAAATTGAAACCTATGCGAATAAACATCAACTCAATTGGATAGAAGATGAAAGCAACCAAGATGATCACTACGACCGTAATTTTTTACGCTTAAAAGTCTTACCAATTCTTAATCAACGCTGGCCACATTTTTCGCAAATGGTTGCACGCAGTGCGGAATTATGTCAACAACAAGAAACGTTAATTAATGAGTTATTATTGGTAGAATTTAAGCAAGTTATCACCGAACAAAATCAACTGGCTATTGCACCATTAATGGACTATTCCGAGTATAAACGAAATGCAATTTTACGCATGTGGTTTAAACACAATCATATTAATATGCCAACACGCCAACAAATAACATTAATTTGGCAAACCGTTGCATTAGCAAAAGAAGATGCTAATCCGAAATTTATCTTTAATAACCAACAAGTTCGCCGTTATCAAAATCAACTTTATTTGTTAGCATTATATCAAGATATTGAACAGCAAATCCTAAACTGGGATTTAGCGTTGCCATTAACACTTCCAGATAATGTTGGCGAATTACAAGTTAATTATCAAACTGATTTATGTTGCCGCTTACCACAAGCAGATGAAAAAATCACCGTTAGATTCCATGCTCAAGGAAAATTTCAAATTGTTAATCGCCATGGTTCACGATCAATAAAAAAACTATGGCAAGAGCATAATATTCCACCATGGATGCGAACTCGAATCCCTCTAATTTACTACAACGAACAACTGATTTGCGCAGTTGGCGCATTTGTTACCGAACAAGGAAAAGGAACACAAATCGGTTTTATTCTTGTAAAGAATAACCTATAAGTTTATCCCCTAATAGGTTTTGTTATAGCATTTAGCTTGCTGACTTAATTTAGTTTTGATGGATTTTTCAACTTTGACTAGCTATAAATAATGGTTTAAGAACATTCATTCTTACAGATTAAAGGAATAAAAAGCTTCAATCAGGCTTTCTTAGGCTAGTTATAAATAGTCGGATAACTGACCATAAAGCGTTTAATCAAATCAGTGGCAGTTATTTTTTCTTTATGATATAAACGTCATATCTATTGTTTATAATAAGACGCTAATTTTGTTTTTTTATGCATATTCATTACAAATTACTGCGGATAACACGTAAACAATTTCTACATTTTATGTAAATAATATTTATTTTTTAATATTTTAGCATTAAATTTTTCTA